>JBLNAO010000036.1:0-20192 GCA_050259395.1 Chloroflexota bacterium | reverse complement strand
GCAATATCCTTGATTCCCCCATTCTCGTAAGAAGTCAGATTATTTAATCCACCGGAAAGATAAAGTTTATACCTGTTGCCCCTGTATGATGTGAAAATTGTGAAGTTCTTGTCATCTGCCCTCTGGTAGTTGTATTGGCCAAGACTGTATATGATATCATAGATAACGCCGAAGTTGAGGAACCTGTTGATATTCTGGGAATGTTTTACCCTGAAGGTCTGTTCAGATGTCTGCCGCTGACCACCGAAAGTCCAGTCAAGCTCGGTGAACGGTGATTGAACATCCATGAAGACAGCTCTCTCAGGGACATACATTAAAGGATAATAATTCGCATAAAGGAACTTGTCGGGGTCTGCAACCCTGTCAAAAAAGCTTATCTGGTAAAACGGGAGCCCGTAGTTCCCGAGCATTGCATTCACCGGGGAATACTTGTCAATCCGTCTGAAACGCTGGAACATAGAGAATCCGGTGTCTACAGGGGTGGTGACCTCTTCAGCGAAGTTCTGTGAAAGAGTGTATTGCCTGAGTATTTTCGGAGCTCTTACAGTATCGGTTCTTCTTTGCTGTGAAGGTACGGTCGTTATGGTGGTGTCTAAAGGGATGAAGACTGAATCGCGGGTGATTGTTCCCGGTTTAATAATGATTGTGTCGGACTTATGAACTGCAGCTGAATCTGGGATGATCCTGAAATCCTTTTTCAGGCTGTCGCGCTCCTGGGCAAAGATTGCCGAAGAAAAAAGTAAAAACAGCGCTATGAGAAAGGATTTACGCATCGAGCGCAAATATAGAGAAAAACTAAAAACTTACACAGAGGAACACAGAGAACCACAGAAGATTCACAGAGGCAGAGCTCTGATCAACTCTGTGCCTCTCTGTGAAACTCTGTGTAATATTTAATGAAATTCTTTAAAGAAAGTTGGATCAATCTACGTTATCATTCAGATATGCATTGTTCTCCCTGAGAACAGGACCCTCCTCATCTGATGACAGTGTAAATTTGGATAACCTGCTCTCGGGAATGTTTTCAACCGGCAGCCCTTTAATCATGTTTCGTCTCACATAAGCGGGAACATCCTCGAATGAATCGATATTGTCCTTCATGGCCTGGTTTGATAAACCTTCCTTTTTCAGAAGGTTTTGCATATGCTTTACCTTCCGCAATGTTGAACCCGGATTTTCTGCCGGCTTCACTTCTTCCATTTCAGGAGCATGCCCCTGTAACCGCGGCAGGTCGAAGTTGATCACGCCCTGCGATTCCTCCTCAAAATCAGCAATTATCGATTTTTTGCCCTTTTCGTGAACAGTGAATGTATCAGATGAATGATCAATGATCGCATGCTGGGGCTCCGGCTTTGCGGTGCCGAGCAATTCAACAGTCATCGGCTTTTTACCCTTGTAGGGCTGGAAAATGCTGTTGGACTCGAAGCCTGTTGCAATGACTGTCACGCAGATCTCCTCACCGAGATTGTCATCCCTGGATATTCCCCTGATAATCAGGGCATCATCAGATGCGCACTCATACATATGATCTGTAATTTCGCCGAGCTCGTCCATGGTTATCTCATGCTCGCCCGTGCCGGATGAGATATTTATGAGAATGCTTGTGGCGCCAGTAACGTCGTTTGAGTTGAGCAAAGGTGAAGCAAGGGCATTCTCGATTGCCTTGATGGCACGGTTTTCGCCTGAAGCCTTACCCATCCCCATTATTGCAACTCCGGAGTTCTTCATCACAGTCTCAACATCTGCGAAGTCAACATTTATGTATCCTGTCACCGTGATGATCTCGGCAATGCCTTTCACCGCGGTTGTCAGGATATCGTCGGCTTTTGCAAATGCGGTTGATACCGGCTGGTTGCCGTAAATTTCCCTGAGCTTCTCGTTGTTGATTACAAGCAGTGAATCTACCTGATCCTTCAGATCGGTAACACCATCGATCGCCTGCCTGATTCTCACCTTTCCTTCAGATTTGAAGGGAATTGTCACAACAGCTATTGTAAGGAAGCCGGCCTCTCTGCATGCTTTGGCTATTACGGGAGTTGCCCCGGTACCCGTGCCTCCTCCCATACCGGTTGTTATGAAGACCATTTTGGTGTTGCCCGAAAGAGCCTCCATTACGTCCTTAAGGTTCTCCAGTGCTGCATCGCGGCCCACTTCAGGCTTGCTTCCGGCACCGCGTCCTTCGGTAAGAGCCTCACCTATCTGAACTTTTATGGGCACCTGGCTCTTCATCAGGGCCTGGTGATCGGTGTTGCATACCACAAAATTGACATCCTTGATCCCGCGCTCGAACATGTGATTGACAGCATTATTGCCGCCACCGCCGATACCAAGCACCTTAATTATGGAGGATCTTTCCACCGGCAGATCAAAATTCATTATCTCGTCCGACATTGCTTTGGGTTTAAACTGGTTAGGAATGACGTTGAATTCCATTGTGAATTATTTAACAATTGGCTGATCTTCCACATCGAAGATTTTAGACAGCATGATCTTGATCTTTTCTGTTATAGGTATTCTTTCATCCTGCGGTAATGTTTCGTCGTCCACAGGATTCTCTTCTTCCTCCATGGCAAGAGAGGGTTCAGGTTTTACAACAGGTTTAGGTTTTACAAATTCCTGTGAATTACCAGCATTGAACTCTTTCCTGTAGGTCTCGAGATACTCGAATCCCTTCATTATAAGACCAACGGCTGTTGCATACATCGGCTGGTTGATCTCATTCCTGGAATTGCCCCCCAGATGTTCGTTGGGCACTCCTATCCTGACGTCCATTGCAGTTTTGAATTTCATCAGCTGGGGAAGATGCCTCAGCATTGCACCACCGCCTGTTATTACAACCCCGGCGGCGAGCTTGTCCGCATAGCCTGAATTTTGTATCTCGAAGTTGACAGCATCGATTATCTCTTCCATTCTCGACTGGATGATGTATGCCAGGCTCTTGAATGAAATCTCCTTGGGTTCGCGTCCGGCTATACCCGGAATGGAAACAACCTTATCATCAGGTGCTATGTCTCCGAGTGCCGAGCCGTATTGAGTTTTAAGCGCCTCGGCATGCCTTTGGAGAATCTGGCAGCCTTCCTTTATATCCTTGGTAATCACATTGCCGCCGAAAGGTATCACAGCAGTGTGCCTGATTATATTGTCGTAATAAACTGCAACATCAGTTGTTCCCCCGCCGATATCCACAAGGACAACCCCTGCTTCCCTTTCATCGTCCGTAAGAACGGCATCGGACGAAGCCAGCGGCTCGAGTATCATGTCCTTCACTGTCATCCCGGCCTTCCTGATGCATTTTTCGATATTCTTTGCAGCAGCGATCTGTCCGACCACAATATGAAAGTTGGCTTCAAGCCTTCTTCCGCACATCCCGATAGGACTCTTTACTCCAGTCTCGTTATCGACGATGAAGTTCTGGGGAATGACATGGATTATCTCTTCACCGATATCGATATGAATCTTGTGCATGTCCTCGATCAGCCTGAAGACCTCTTCTTTCTTTATTTCATCTTCCCATGAATCCCTGAGGATATAGCCCCTGTTCTTCATGCTCTTGATGTGCTGACCGGCAATGCCGACAAATACTTCGGAGAAAAGTATGCCTGACCTTTGCTGAACATCATTCACCGTAGTTGTGATGGCTTCAACGGTGTCTTCAATATTCAGCACCACGCCGCGTTTCACTCCTTTCGAAAGCGCCTTGCTGAGACCGAGGATCTCGATCTTGCCATTCTCATTTTTCTTGCCGACGATCGCAACAATTTTTGTTGTCCCGATGTCGATTGCCGCTACATAATGTTCCTTTTTGCTCATAAGTGTATGTGGTTGTTTCTGGTTACTGGTTAATGGTTGCTGGTTTCGATCCTTATTTACTACCGATTACTGATTACCGATTACTTTCTTAATTTGCACACTATCTGGTCCTTATACTCAAGGTTAACTACAGAATACTTATTCCATCCCACCTCAGGCAGGACTTTATCGTAAAAAGCTTCGAGGTTTCTCAGCTTCGCATCAAGATTCTCAGTTGTCCCAATATGGATGACATGGTTGCCGACCCGGGGTATCAGGTCAATCTGGTTGTTTCCGTCGACATATACCTGGTCGATCTGTGCAGACCAGAAATCATCATCGTCGATGTATTCCACCAGGTAGTAAATATCTTTCAGAATTGAATTTTTAATGACCGTATCGAGAATACTCACTCCGTCGAGCATTTTCTGGGTGATCGTGATATTTCCGCTGACAACATGGAGCCTTGGATTATACAGGTTCCGCTTTCTCATCACCACCCCGTCGCGATCGACGAAGAAATCACCTCCCTCGTCGGGTATCACCCGCATAACAGGATCGCGCTGATCGGCATAGACATGAATGGTTCCGTCAACGGCGACATACACCTCGGCCTCCCTCAATTCGCGCAGGCTTTTAATCTTCCCTTCAATCTCTGCAACAGGAATTTCCTTTACCGGTTTACCCAATATCCTGCCGCTTCCCTGGACCATGCTGACAAGGCTGCGTTTTGTCACAAAATGATATTTGGCCGAATCCTTCATATCTATCTTCACACCTCCGCAAAAGTCCGATCCTGCTGAATCAGCCATGAAAACCGGTATTATAATAAGGTATAATAGCGGTATGAGGCATAATATTTTCAGGATCTTCCCAATCATTTTCTTTCCTTAAGCTTTTCCTCAATTGGTTTAACGAGCATATCAATGTCGCCCGCTCCTATTGTAAGCAGAACATCGATACCGGAAATGTCGAGTTTCCCTGGAATATCTTCCTTCGTGAGCATCCTTTTGGCCGGTGACTTCATCTTTTCAAAAATAATGGCTGAGGTCACTCCTTCGATGGGCTTTTCCCGTGCAGGGTAAATAGGCAGCAGCACAGGTTCATCCAGCTCGTCGAGTATTTCCGCGAATCCATCCGCATGGTCGCGGGTACGGGTGAAAAGATGCGGCTGGAATATGCCTGTGATCTTTCTTCCGCTGAAATATTCACGGACAGATCTGATGCAGGCCCGGATCTCCTCCGGATGATGTGCATAGTCGTCGATATAGGTCAGCCCCGGTTTATTTATACGTATGTCGAACCGGCGCCTTACGCCCTGGAAAAGAACTGCAGCTTTCCTTATCTCGCTCTCCTCAACTCCGCAGTTTAAAGCTACTGCAATTGCCGCCGTAATATTCTCGATGTTTATCCTGCCGGGAAACGGGAAATGTATATCCCTGACATCTCCATCGGGGGTCTTCAGGCTGAAGATCCATGTGTCATCTTTCCTTGTAATATCAAAAGCACGGTAATCAGCTTCAAGGCTCATGCTGTAAGTGAAGCACCTCACTCCTTCAGGGACAATAATCCTGTCACGAACGGAGCTGTTCACAACAACTAACCCCCCTTTCCTTGTTTTTGCAACGAACTCGTTGTAAGCCGCTATCATATTCTCCCTGTCGCCATAGATCTCGAGATGATCGGCATCGAGCGCTGTAACCACAGCCATAAGAGGTTCGAGCCTGTGAAATGATCTGTCGAACTCATCGGCTTCCATAACCGTGAAGCGGCTTTCACCAAGGATTAGGTTCGAATTGTAGTTCTTAGAAATCCCACCCAGGAAAGCTGAACAATCGACATGCGACTGCTTCAACAGGTGTGCAATCATAGTCGATACAGTAGTCTTCCCGTGCGTGCCTGAAACAGCAAGTGTATCAGTATGTTTTGATATCTCACCTAATATCTCCGATCTCTTGTATATGGTGAATTCATTGTTTCTGAAAAATGAAAGTATCTTATTTTCGGCTGGAATTGCGGGAGTGTAAATGACGATAACCCTGTTATGGTTTTTAACATCACCGAACAATTCAGGAATGAGAGCAGTTTCATCCTCATAAATAACTGAACAGCCTGCACCTGCAAGTGAAATGGTTATCCTGCTTTCGGTCCTGTCGTAACCTGCCACCGAATATCCTCCCTGTGAAAAATATCGTGCAAGAGCGCTCATTCCGATACCGCCGATACCGACAAAATAAATGCCTTCTATTTTCTCCAGATCGATCATTCTCCTGCAAGTTTTAGGACCTCATTGGCTATGCGAACATCTGCATCGGCTATAGCAAGCTTCCTTATGTTTTCCGATAGTGCTTTTCTCTTATTCACGTTTGAAATGAGCCTGATCGCCTCATCAATTATGGTATAAGCGTTCTTATCAGGCACCAGCACAGCCGCATCTTTTTCCGAAAGCGACGTTGCGTTCTTTGTCTGATGATCCTCGGCCACATTGGGCGAAGGGACAAGCATCACCGGTTTTCCCACAAGGCATAATTCGGAAATTGTCCCGGCTCCGGCCCTTGTAATAATTACATCAGCGGCCGCATAGGCATAATCCATGCGGTTGATGAAATCCAGCACCTTTATGTTTTCGCTGACTGAAACAGACACCAAAGCATTCACATTTTCATAATAATACTTGCCGGTCTGCCACAACCACTGGCAATCGGAATGCCTCATTTTATCGAGATTATCGGAAAGGCTTGAGTTTATGCTACCTGCCCCGAGCGATCCTCCGAGCACAAGCACCACAGGAAATTTCTTTTCAAGCCTGAAGAATGACAGCGCCTCATCCCTCAGCAAAGAAAGGTTTTCATAGCTCTGCCTCACCGGGTTGCCTGTCATAATGATTTTTTCGGCCGGGAAGTATTTCGCCATGCCATCATATGCAACACAGATCTTTGCAGCATTTTTTGCAAGCAGCTTGTTAGTAACCCCAGCATAGCTGTTCTGTTCCTGGATGAGGGTGGGTATTTTCATTTTGGCCGCCTGCCTGAGAACGGGTCCGCTTGCATAACCGCCGACACCGACAACAACATCAGGAGTAAAATCCCTGAGCACTTTCTTCGCCATCCCCAGGCTCCTTAACAACCTGAACAGAACTTTTAAGTTCTTGGCTGTAAGGCTCCTGTGAAGTCCGGATACAGGGAGTCCGACAATTTTATATCCTGCCGCAGGAACCTTCTCCATCTCCATTCTTCCCTCGGCTCCGACAAAAAGAATGTCGATGCCGGGATCCAGCTTCTTCAGTGCATTGGCAATTGAGATTGCCGGGAAGATATGCCCTCCCGTTCCGCCGCCGCTTATTATGACCTTCCTATGCTTTTGCTGTGTCATAAATTTTTTCTCCTTCATCCGTCACTTCCTCAGCGGGAAGCTCTTCATTCTTAATTCTCGCATTCACCACCCTGCTGACGCTGAGGATCGCGCCAATAGAGAAGCTCATCATCAGCACGGAGGTTCTTCCCCAGCTGACAAAAGGAAGCGTCTGCCCTGTCACGGGAAAAAGTCCCACCGCAACAAGCATATTGAGCATTGCCTGCATCACGATCATCACTATCAGGCCAAGCACGAGAAAGGCCGGAAAGGCTGTCTCGCATTTCCTTGCTATAGTAACTCCCCGGAACAGCAGTATCAGGTAAGCCAGTATAAGTGGAATTGCTCCGAAAAGCAATCCGTATTCTTCTATGATTATTGCAAAAATGAAATCTGAATTTGACTGTGGAAGCATGTTCCTCTGGACGCTTTTGCCCGGAGCCTTCCCGAACAGTCCTCCTGTAGAAATCGCTATTTTGGCCTGGTTCGACTGATAATCTTCGTCAGGATTGTCGCTTCCCGTGAAATAATTTTCTATCCTGTTCTTCCATACTTCCACCCTGTTGCTTTTAGTGAAGACAGACAGGAGCATGGCGAAAACAATGATTGCAGCAATGCCTATGCCTATATATGAAAGCAGGAATTTGAAAGGCACCCTTCCGATGAACATGATCATTATGCAGATGCCAAAGATCATCACAGCTGTTGAGAGGTTCTCAGGCATTATGAGGCCGCATATCACTGCAACCGGAACCATCAGGTATTTCGTGACTAATTTGAAGTCTGTCAGCTTGTCCTGATATTTTGCCATCGTTCTGGCGAGGTATATCACAAGTGCAACCTTTGCAACGTCCGATGTCTGGAGCCTGAATCCTGTTCCCGGAATAACGAGCCATCTTGTGGCTTCGTTCACCCTCGATCCAAAAGCGAAAGTGAGGATCAGCAATCCTGCAGCGATTACCAGGAATAAACCTGCCATAGAGAAATAAATTCTGTATGGCAGGTAATGAACAACCACAATTATTATAAGACTAAGAACCAGCATGAAGAACTGGCTTCTCAGGAAATAGGTTGTGTTCCCTCCGTATTTCATGAAAGCCACACCTGCCGAAGAGCTGTAAACTGACAGCAATGAATAAATCATGAACAGTGCCACAAGGCCCCATAAAACCCTGTCACCCTTGAATGTTCTTGCCAGCCAGCCCTTCTGCATTTCAGATCAGATTATAGGTTTCTCACAGCTTCCTTGAACTGCCGTCCCCTGTCCTCATAGTTTTTGAACAGGTCGAAGCTTGCACAGCACGGCGAAAGCAATACAGTTTCATCCTTCTTTGCCAGGTAATATGACGACCTTACAGCTTCTTCCATTGAAGCAGTTTCCACGATTGTCTGCACTTTGTCGCTGAATGATTCAATGATCTTCTTATTGTCCTTTCCGAGGCATACAATGGCTTTAACCTTCTTTTTCACAAGGTCGAACAATTCAGAATAATCATTCCCCTTGTCGACGCCGCCGACAATCCAGACAACATCCTTTTCCATGCATTCAAGAGCGTACCAGGTCGAATTGACATTGGTAGCCTTGGAATCATTTATGAAATTGATTCCGCACACGGTGATCACCGGCTCGAGACGGTGCTCGACACCCTGGAAATCTGCAAGGCTTTCCCTAATTGCATCCTTGCGGATATTCAGGACCTTGCCTGCAATGGCTGCTGCCATCGAGTTATAGACATTGTGGCGGCCCTTGAGAGCCATTTCGTGGAGTGTCATAAGTTTGGTTTTATCGGGGTAATCGATTACTAATTCATCATTTTCAATGTAGGCAGCCATCCCGTCCTTAACTTCATCCGAAAAAGGAAGAAGAGTCATTTCGAAAGGCTTTTTAGCCATTTCGGCTTTTATTATCGGATCTCCGGCCCAGTAAATCAGATAATCCGATTTTGTCTGATTCCGTGTGACGCGGAACTTTGAATCGACATAGTTCTGGAGCTTGTAACCGTAACGGTCGAGATGGTCGGGAGTGATGTTCAGGAGAATTGCAATGTCAGCCTTGAAATCGTACATTCCATCGAGCTGGAAGCTGCTGAGCTCGATAACATAATAATCATATCCACCTTCAGCCACAGCCATCGCAAAGCTGTTCCCCACGTTGCCTGTCATGGCGACTTTCTCACCGGCCTTCCTTAAAATATGCGCCATCAGGTTGGTGGTGGTTGTTTTTCCATTGCTTCCGGTTATGCAGATCTTTTTCCCGGTGCAATATCTCCCGGCAAATTCGATCTCAGAGATAACAGGTATACCCTTTTCCCTCACCTTTTTTACAATGGGTGCATCTTCCTTTATCCCCGGGCTCTTGATAATCTCTGAAGCCTGGAGAATGAGTTCCTCGGTGTGTTTTCCCTGCTCCCATTTAATATTATTGCTGTCGAGTAATCCGGTATATTTCTCCTTTATCTGTCCCATATCCGACACAAACACGTCAAATCCATGTTTCTGTGCCAGGATTGCCGAACCTGCACCACTTTCACCCGCCCCGAGTATAACAATGTTCTTACCCATCTTCTATCTTATCTTAAGTGTCACTATGCTGAAAACAGCAAGCATTATTGCAACGATCCAGAACCTGATCACAATCTTCGATTCGGGATATCCTTTTTTCTGGTAATGATGGTGAAGCGGAGACATCAGGAATATCCTCCTTCCTTCACCGTATTTTCTTTTGGTCCTCTTGAACCATGCCACCTGGATTACAACCGAGAGATTCTCAACAAGGAATATCCCGCATAAAACCGGGATGAGCAGCTCTTTCCTTATAACTATTGCAAAAACCGCGATTATTCCGCCAAGGGCAAGGCTCCCTGTATCTCCCATGAAAACCTGTGCCGGGAAAGAGTTGTACCAGAGGAAGCCTATAGTTGCACCGATAAATGCAGCGGCAAATATTGCAAGCTCTTCTGTGCCCGGGATGAACATAATATTAAGGTAATCTGCATAGATCTTGTTACTGGAGACATAAGCCAGGATGCCCAGCGCCGAACCAATTATTGCCGAAACACCGGTCGCAAGGCCATCCAGCCCATCGGTCAGGTTCGCACCGTTGGAGACTGCCGTTACAATGAAGATGGTTATTATAACAAAGATAATCCAGGTCATCAGCCACTTGGTTTTCTCCCCGGCAAAGAATGCCAGCCAGGCGTAATCAAATTCATTGTCCTTGATAAACGGGATTGTGGTCTTTGTTGATTTTCTTTCCATCGAGACTTCTCCCCCGGAAATTATTTTATCACCCGGATCGAGCATCTCAACTCTCTCCCTGGGTGTCAGCTCTTTATAATTCACTTTTTCAACGATCATAACCTGGTCGCTGAAAAACAAAACCAGTCCGACTATAAGACCAAGCATTATCTGGCCGAAGACCTTGAAGCGACCTTCGAGTCCCTCCTTGTTCTTTTTGAAGATCTTTATGTAATCGTCTACGAAACCTATTATACCGAGCCATATTGTTGTTATGAGCATGAGGATCACATAAACGTTGTCGAGCTTCGCAAACAGAAGTGTCGGGATGATTATCGATGCAAGGATTATGATTCCTCCCATTGATGGCGTTCCTACTTTGCGGTACTGGCCTTCCAGTCCGAGGTTTCTCACAACTTCTCCAATCTGCTTCTTCTGGAGATACAGGATTATCCTCTTTCCGATGAGAAGCGAGATGAAGAGTGAAGTAATTATCGCTGCTGCCGACCTGGATGAAATGTATGTTCCCATCCGGGCGCCGGGAAATTCCAAAGTTTCAAGATAATTGAACAGATAGTATAACATCTTATTCTTATTTCATTCCAAATGCTTTTCTCAGCTCTTCACGGTCGTCGAAATGGTGCCTGACGCCGTTAACCTCCTGGTATGTCTCATGGCCCTTTCCTGCAATCAGGATAACGTCACCCTTCTTTGCAAGCATAACAGCTGTGCGGATGGCTTCACGCCTGTCCGCAATCCTCAATGTTTTTCTTTTCACGTCCGGGGTGATGCCTGCCTCCATGTCGTCGAGTATTTTTTCAGGATCCTCAGTACGCGGGTTATCAGATGTAAGTATCAGCCTGTCGCTTCCTTCTCCTGAGATGGCTGCCATCTTCGGGCGCTTGGTCTTATCCCGGTCCCCGCCGGCGCCGACAACAGTGATAAGGTGAATCCCGGGCGCTTTAAGCTTATTCAGCGTATCAATAACATTCACCAGAGCATCGGGAGTATGCGCATAATCGACAATTCCTGAAACACCGTCGGGGGACTTTATTACTTCGAGTCTTCCAGGAACCTGGTGCAGGTCGCTGATGATTGTAAGAATCTCTTTTCCCGGAGCGCCAAGCAGGTCAGCCCCGCCATAAATTGCAAGCAGGTTTGAGGCATTGTAATCTCCGATAAACCTTGTCCACACCTCTTCACCCTGGATCTTGAGTTTCATACCCTCAAAGCCCCGTTCCAGGATGGTGCAGCGGAAATCCGCTGGCGTTCTCACGGAAAAAGTGTAATGCCGCGCTTTGCAATTCTGCAACATCACTTTCCCGTTCCTGTCATCTGTATTTACAAGTGCAAACGCGTCTGCCGGCAGGTCGTCAAAAAATTTCTTCTTTGCGGCCAGGTAATTATCGAAAGTCTTGTGATAATCGAGATGATCGTGGGTAAGGTTTGTAAAAATCCCGCCGGCGAATTTCAACCCTGCGATGCGTTTCTGATCCACCGCATGCGACGATACTTCCATGAAAGCATACTTGCATCCTGAAGACACCATCTCCGAAAGCAACCTGTTAAGCTGCATCGGATCAGGGGTGGTGTGAGTTGCAGGATATTCCTTATCGCCGATGTAATTACATACAGTTGAGAACAATCCGCAATTATAACCGAGTTTAAGGAATGTCCTGTAAAGGCTGGTCGCAATAGTTGTTTTTCCATTAGTGCCGGTAACGCCAACCAGCTTCAGGGAAGCAGTCGGGTTACCGAAGAAATTTGAAGCTGCAAGACCCAGGGCTTTTGCAGAATCCTTAACCCTTATCATGCAGGCTTCAACGGCTTCTTCAGGTAATTTCTCGCAAATTATTGCCGTTGCTCCCGCCTTGACAGCCTGCTTTATGTAGTCATGTCCATCGGTCTTCACCCCTTTTACCGCTACGAACAGGGTTCCCGCTTTCACATTTCTCGAATCAAATTCAATTCCAGAAATGGCCCCTCCGGTGTTACCTTTTACGGAAACCACTTCTATCCCTCTCAATACATCATCAATCTTCATCATTTTACATGTTCATTTCAAGTGACACTGTTGCACCTTCAAAATATCTTGCTCCGTGTTCGGGAGACTGGCGCAAAACTCTTCCTTTGCCGCTGTACCTGACGTTTAGTCCTGAGTTTTCAAGGAGGAAAATTGCATCCCTGAGACTCATCCCCCTGACATCAGGAACAAGGCCTTTCTGCTGTTTTACCGAAGCTAGCCTGATTGTATCGCCGCTTTCGCGCGTGGCAACCCAGTCGTCATCCGCAGTCCTGCGATACCTGACGTCGAGTTCACCGAGAACTTCGTCGATATCATCCCTGTAACCATTTCCCGCTTCCGGAGCCGTTGGTTTAACGTTATCATCACCTGTTATCTTGTAATCGCGATAAAAATTCGTTGAATAAACCCTGTCGGCAATCTCCCTGAACACTGAGCCTGCCACCAGGTTGCCATAATAGACACCGTTGGAAGGAGCATTCACAACCACAATGCATGAATAAAGAGGATAATCTGCCGGGAAGTAGCCTACAAAAGAAGCCTGGTATGATACTCCCTGCTTCCGGTATCCCGAGCTTCCCTTTGCTATCTGCGCAGTGCCTGTCTTTCCTGCAATCTTATAATTCGCATTTTTCAGGTTAGTTGCAGTTCCATGTTCCACAACACCTTCCATCATAGCCCTTGCTTTCTTAATTGTCGATCTTGAAGCTATCGAGTTGACGATCACTTCCCTGTCGAAGCTCTTGATAATGGAGCCATTTCGCATTATGGCAGTAACGAATCTTGGCTTTACCATTCTACCGTCGTTTGCAACTGCATTGTAGAAAGTGAGGATCTGCAACGGGGTCATCTGAACCTCATAACCGTGCGACATCATGGGAAGAGACAATCCCGACCAGAACTTTTCACCAGGGTACCTGATAACCGGAGTCCCTTCGCCCTTGATCTGCAGGCCTAGCTTCTCGTTCAACCTCATGGCATAAAGCCTGTTGACGAAATTTTTCGGGTTATCCTTGTAATGATCGTAAATGATCTTCGACGTTCCGACATTGGACGACTTTTCGAATACCTGTTTTACTGTTATTTTACCGTATCCTTCCTCTTTTGTATCGCGAATGATCTTATTGTAGAACTTAACTGAGCCGGTCCCTGTATCGACTATGTCGCCGGTATCGATCACTCCGTCCTCGATTGCGGCCATTAAAGCAGGCAGCTTGAACGTGGAGCCGGGTTCAGTGCTTTCACCAACGGCATAGTTATAACTTTCATGATAATCTCCATCACTTCCCTGTTCAAGGTTCACTATTGCCCTTACGTCACCAGTGGCAACTTCCATCACTACGGCGCATCCATGATCGGCACCCTGCTTGCGGAGCTGGTTAAGCAAAGCCGTGTGAGCCACATCCTGGAGGTCAATGTCAAGTGTGGTCACTATGTCATTTCCGTCTTTCGATTCCACACTGTTCGGTCCATCGACCACAATCCAGTCGCCACCTGTTAACCTTTGCTTTACTGCTACGCCGTTGCGCCCGGCAAGATCATTTTCGAAGGCCCCTTCGATGCCGACCTCGGTTCCTTTCTCTCCAAGATTGATATAACCAATGGTGCGCATTCCAAGCTCATTATGGGGAAGAATTCTCCGGTTTTCGGTTATGGTCACCATTCCACCCTTGTACTGTCCTTCTTTGAAAATCGGGAGCTGCCTCAGCTTCTGGAGTGTCATGTAATCGACCCTTCTTCTGATGAGGAAATAACGGTCGCCTTTGCGCCTTGCTTCGCTTATTGCAGACTTCCATCCTGCTGCAGACCTGCCACCGATTATTCTTGCAAGTCCTGCCGAGAGGCCGTTTATTCCATTCGACCATGTAGCGGAAGACATTCCGGAGCTGCGGGTATCCATATAAATGGTATAGTAAGGAACCGAGCTTGCAAGCAGGCGGCCATCGTGTGTGAGGATGTCTCCCCTGTTGGCAGGCACTTCGTCGGTTTTGAAAACGACTCTCTCGCTCATCTCCTCCCACTTGCCCCTTTCAACGACCTGGAGTACCAGGATGCGGACAAGGATTGCGACCGCAAGTATTGCAACTGCAGTGTAGACTATTCCGCTGCGCCATACTATTTCGTCCCTGACTGCCATTCTGTATCTTTTGTGCTAACGAGCAACCTGTATGGAGGTGTCTTAAGCTCCTCGAGGTTAAGCCCTTTTTCTCTCACCAGTTTGTAAACTTCCGATTGCCTGCTCACGTACATCAGGTCTGCCGATGTAGACAAAGCTTCGGCCCTCAGATCTTTCACCTCCCTGGTCAGCTTTGATGTCTGCCTTGTAATTTTTTCGGCATGGAACCTGTTTCCTATGTAGAAGGCCAGAAGAACTGTAACAAGGGTAACGTAGCCAAGGTTGCTCAGGATAATTTTCTCTGAGACCATCGATCCGCTCATAAGCTCTTTCATGAAGGCTCCCGCCTGGCTCTTCTTTGCCCCGGCCTGTTGTTCCTTATTTTCCGTTTTCTCTGCCATGTCAGATCTTTTCCGCCACTCTCAGCCGTGCGCTTCTTGCCCTGTTATTGATATCGATCTCTTCCTGTGAAGGAGTAATTCCTTTTTTCGTGATTATCCTGAAGGGAGATTTCGTGTTACCGTAAAAGTCCTTATCCTCAGTTCCTTCGAAGTTGCCGGTACGCATAAAATTCTTTACTATCCTGTCTTCGAGTGAATGATAGGTGATAACTGCAAGCCTTCCTCCGGGATTCAGCATGTCGAAAGCCTGAAAGAGCATCTCCCTGAGATATTCCGTTTCATGATTCACAGCAATCCTCAATGCCTGGAACAGTCTTGCGTAAAACTTGTGTTCCTGCCTGAAAGGCGCCATTTTTCCGACAGCAATCATAATATCATTAACATATCCAAAAGGCTTTCTGTTTCTTGCCTGAACCAATTCCTTTGCAAGCCTTCGCGAATTTGTGAATTCACCATAGTTGTAGAGAATATCCGCTATCTCGTCTTCATCAAGGGTGTTGAGCAGATCGGCAGCTGTTAGCTTCATGTTGCGGTTCATTCGCATATCGAGTGGCGCATCCTGACGGAAGGTGAATCCTCGTTCAACTTCATCAAACTGGTGAAAGGAAACGCCCAGGTCGGCAATCAGTCCGTCGATCGATTCGATGCCGTTATAAAGCAGGTTGTTCCTGAGGAATCTGAAATTCTGATCGAGAAACAGAAATCGTTTGTCATCGATGATGTTGGAGGCGGCATCCTGGTCCTGGTCGAATGCGATCAGGCGGCCCGTTTCAAGATGCTTCAGAATCTCCATTGAGTGACCTCCTCCTCCGTATGTAACATCAACATAGGTCCCGTCCGGCCGGATGTTCAGTCCCTCAATGCTCTCTTTGAGCAACGCAGGTATATGATAAGCCATCTCTTACTCCTCATTTAAAATTCCACCCATCAGTTTTTCAGCAAGGTTGGCAAAATCATCAGCCGGCATGTCGATCTTGTTGTATACATCGGCAGACCAAATCTCAATCCTGCCATCCTGCCCCGCAAGGACCATTTCCCTGTCGGCGCCTATCATGTCCATCAGCCTTCTCGGTATGAGAAGACGGTTATTGTTGTCAAGCGTCAGTTCTGCTGTTCCCTTGAAAAAATTTCTCAGGAACATGTTATGCTCCCTGTTGTAGGGATTTATCCGCTTATGGATTCGCGCCAATTGTGCATTCCAGTCCTCTATGGAATACAGCACCAGGCAGTTTTCGAATATGTCTTTGCGCACCACAAAATGGTCCTGTGCATCAGCAGGCATCTGCTTCTTGAATGCCGCCGGAAGGATTATCCTTCCCTTGACATCCGCCTTGCACATGTAATCACCAATAAATGTGGCCATAAGAATTATCAGAAATTAGAAGCTAAAATAATGAAAAAATATCCACTTTACTCCACTTTAACCCACTTTTTTTCGTGATTGTTGATAAGTTTTAAAGGTGATTTCCCCCTACTGCCATTCAGTGACCACATTGCGCGCACCCTTGAAGGTCTGGGTAGCAAGGCTGGAAGAATTCATCGGGTGAAGACTTCAGTCAACGGATTTCGGTTTGTTGTCTTTTTTATAACTTTGTCATCTTACACTTTTATGGAAATGAACACTGTCCCGGAATCCGGCAGGGTAGGACTGATAGATGTTGACAAGGTGCTGCGGTCGAAAAATCCTTCACTTGCCAGGATTATACCCCGCTTCCTTATCAACTATCTCAAAAGAGTCATCCACCAGGATGAGATTAATGTTTTCCTGTCTCAATCCGGACACCTGCACGATGCCGATCTTGTTGCGGGGTTCCTGAACCATTTTGGGATCAGATATTCAGTTCACGGGACAGAGAATATTCCTTCCGGCGGCAGGTTTATTTTCGTATCGAACCACCCGCTTGGAGGACTCGACGGCGTTGTCTTCATTCAGGAACTTTCCAAACATTTTCCTGACATTAAATTTCCTGTAAATGATATTCTGACATACATAGAAAACCTCAAGGGAGTCTTTCTTCCGGTTAACAAGCACGGCAGCCAGGGACGGGATGCTGCCAGAAGAATTGAAGATGCTTATGCATCCGGCAGCCAGATACTTTATTTCCCTGCCGGCCTTTGTTCAAGAAAGAAAAAAGGCATAATCAGGGATCTCGAATGGCACAAAAGCTTCATTGTCAAAGCTATTCAGCATAAACGCGATGTGGTTCCATGTTATTTTTCGGGAAGGAACTCCGATTTTTTTTACAATCTGGCTAATCTCAGGAAATCACTTGGGCTGAAGGCAAATATCGAAATGCTGTACCTGCCTGATGAGATGTTCAGGCAAAAGGATATTGAATTGCATCTTGTTTTCGGAAAGCCAATCCCATGGACTTTCTTCGATAAGTCCAAAACGCCGGTCGAATGGGCAGAGTGGGTTAAAAACCTCACCTACCAACTTAAATCGGAAATTCCATTCAGCGAATCGTAAAAAACTATTAAATTGCAATTTTTTCAGCGGATTTTCACCTCTAAAATACAATGAAGACTGTTGTACCACAGTTACCGAAAGACCAGATTATAGCCGAATTAACCCCTGAAAGGCTTCTGAGGAAGACCAACAACGGGAACAATGAGGTTTACCTGTTTGACAACAACTCTTCCCCTGTGCTCATGCACGAGGTTGGCCGCGTCAGGGAGCTGACTTTCAGGCATGCAGGAGGTGGTACGGGAAAGGATATTGATATAGATGAATTCGATACGGCAAAAGTCGATCCCCAAAAACAACTCATTGTGTGGGATCCGGAAAATAAGGAGCTTGTCGGAGGATACAGGATCTATTATCCCCCTGCCAATTGCAGGGACTGCGACATTACAAAGCTGGCTTCCTCTTCGTATTTCAATTTCTCGGAAAGATTCCTTACCAAATATTTTCCCCACATGATGGAGCTGGGGAGATCTTTTGTCCACCCCGATTACCAGTCAAAGACGATGGGGCGCAAAAGCCTTTTTGCCCTCGACAACCTGTGGGACGGACTCGGAGCCATCATACTCGACAATCATCACCTGAAATATCTCTTCGGGAAGGTCACTATGTACCCTCACTTCAACCAGAAGGCCAGGACAATGATCCTTTATTTTCTCAACAAGCACTTCGACGATCCCGACGACATGGTGCTTCCGAAGGAACCTGCCAATATAGACCTGCATAAGGACGAGATGAGAAAGATATTCACAGGATGGCGATACAAGGAAGATTATAAGATACTCTCACACGAAGTGCGCAACCTTGGAGAGAACATTCCTCCCCTCATCAATGCCTATATGAACCTTTCACCTACGATGAGGACTTTCGGCACCTTCATAAACCACAAGTTCGGGGATGTCGAGGAAACCGGTATCATGATAACACTCAGGGACATGTACGTTGAAAAGATAAACCGCCATCTTTCCTCATACAAAAAAGATTTTTTGCTGACATGGTTCTCGCACAGGAATCAGTAAGCCCTCACATTCCTGCCTTCCACGAAGTTCACAAATGACTGGTTCACAACCTTGTTTCCGCCGGGTGTGGGATAATCTCCGGTGAAATACCAGTCACCGGTATGACCCGGACAAGCTTCATGCAAACCCTCGATCGACTGAAATACGATTTTGACCTCCGACCTTATATCCTCCGATCTGAGCATCGATGAAATTTTTTGCGATATGTCATCGGCGGTGAAAGGCCTGTATATCTCCTGTACCATGTTCTTCATATCGCAGACAGGCTTTTTCAGCTCTTCGATCGCCATCCTGTAAACATCATTTATAAGCGCTTCCTTACCTGTATCTTTCAGCAGCTCGATGGCTGCCCTGAAAGCAATGAAATCTCCAAGCTTGGCCATGTCGATGCCGTAACAGTCTGGATATCTTATCTGCGGTGAAGAGGAGACAACAACAATCTTCTTTGGATCGAGCCTGTCGAGTATGCGGATAATGCTCTTTTTCAAGGTGGTTCCACGAACGATGGAGTCATCGATCACAACCAGGTTATCCTTGCCACGGCGGATAACGCCATACGTAACATCATAAACGTGTTCGACAAGGTCGTCGCGTTGCTTGTCCTCGGTTATGAATGTCCTGAGCTTGACGTCTTTAACCGCTATCTTTTCGACTCTGGGCCTTTCGTTGATTATCTTTTCAATTTCCTCTTTTCCGAGAGTGCCGTTGCCATTCACAATTTTTTCAAGCTTCACCTTGTTCAGATGAACCTCCACCCCTTTTATGAGGCCGTAAAAGGCGCTTTCTGCAGTATTGGGTATGTAAGAAAAAACGGTATGGTCGAGATCATAATCAACGGCTTTCAGCACCGGGTCAGTAAGCAGTTCACCCAGCTTCTTCCTTTCACGGTAGATATTCTTGTCTGTTCCCCGTGAAAAATATATTCGCTCAAACGAGCATTGTTTCAGCTCTGCAGGCTCCCTGATCTGTTCAATTTTAGTATCACCCGATTTCTTGATGATAATTGCATGTGCTGGAGGAAGCTCAATAACATCATCAGTCCTGACATTGAAAACTGTCTGGATAACAGGTCGTTCCGAAGCAACTACAACCACTTCGTCGTTCATGTAGTAGAATGCCGGCCTTATACCGGAAGGGTCCCTCATTACAAAAGCATCGCCATGCCCGACCATTCCGGCCATGGCATAACCACCGTCCCAGTTACGGCTTGCCTTCCTGAGTATGGAGCCGAGATCGAGGTTTTCTTCAATGAGAGGCGAGATCTCCCTTTTCGAATGGCCTCTCTCCTTGAACTGCCAGTAGAGCCGTTCATTTTCCTCATCGAGCCGGTGACCTATATTTTCGAGGATTGTTACAGTATCCGAAAAAGCAACAGGCGTCTGGCCAAGCTCCAGAAGGCTGCTGAACACCTCTCCCACGTTTGTGAGGTTGAAATTGCCGGCCATCACCAGGTTACGGGATTTCCAGTTATTTTCCCGGCTTACAGGGTGGACATAGTCGATATTGTAGTTTCCGTAGGTGCCGTAACGCAGGTGACCGAGATAAATATCGCATGAAAAAGGAACTGTCTTCCTGATGAAGGAAGGATCGTTGAAGCCATCGGGATGTGTTTTCTGGAGTGCGTTGATGTCTTCATATATCATTCCGAAGATCTCCCTAATTGAATTCGGTTTGTTGGAACGCTGCCGGAAAATATACCGCTTTCCCGGCTCGATGCTCATCTTTATTCCTGCTATACCGGCTCCATCCTGACCCCTGTTGTGCTGCTTTTCCATCATCAGGTACATCTTCT
>JBLNAO010000035.1:0-8431 GCA_050259395.1 Chloroflexota bacterium | reverse complement strand
CAATTGAGGAAGTTGACAATATTGTAAACAACGCCATAAAATCAGGAATGCATGTGAGCCTTAACCTTCACAGGGCACCCGGATACTGCATAAATGCCGGTTTTCATGAGCCTTTTAACCTGTGGAAGGACAAAGAGGCGCAGGATGCATTTTACGCTCACTGGGAGATGTGGGCAAAACGTTATAAAGATATTCCAAGGAAGCAACTGAGCTTCGACCTGCTTAATGAACCTGCGTTTATCGAAGACATGAACGATCAGTATGCAGCAAAAGGTCCTGTGCCGGGCAAAACCTACAGGCTTGTTGCCGAAGGTGCATCAAAGGCAATATGGTCGGTGAATCCTGACAGGCTCATCGTTGCTGATGGCAACGGAGGAGGAAACAATGTGATCCCCGAGCTTGCAGATCTCGATATAGCCCAGAGTTGCAGGGGTTACTGGCCTGGACTTGTCTCACACTTCCAGGCATCGTGGGTGTGGAAGGATCCCTCCAAAGCTCCTGTCCCTGTATGGCCAGGGGTGATAGACGGCAAAAAATATGGCAGGGAAGATCTACGAAAAATATTACAAGCCGTGGATCGATCTTGTAAGCCAGGGTGTAGGGGTGCACTGCGGCGAGTGCGGCTGTTATAACAGAACGCCTCACAGTGTGTTCCTCGCATGGTTCGAGGATGTGATTGACATCCTTACTTCCAATGGAATAGGATACGCGCTCTGGAATTTCCGGGGCGACTTCGGAATTCTCGATTCGAGAAGGGCTGATGTGGCATATACCGACTGGCATGGACACAAGCTCGACTCGAAGCTGTTGAACCTGCTGAAGAAATATTGAAAGAACCTTTAAGAACTTACACAGAGAACAACAGAGGAACACAGAGTCATATTTTACTCTGTGCTTCTCTGTGTAATTCTGTGTACTATTTTTATTCTTATTTACACGCAGAAACACCTTTCCAGTAGCCAATAGACTCCGCTACTCCCGGAAGTGGATCGGCAGCATCCTTTTCAAATTCGAGGCTGCAGCTTCCGGTATAACCGATTTTCCTCAGAGCCTCGACAACCCCCGGAATATCGATGATGCCACGGCCCATCTCAACCGTTTTTCCCTCTTTTGAAGCCTTGTCAACATCCTTGATGTGAACATCGAAGATCCTCGATTTGTAACCAATGATATCTTTCACGGGATCGTCTCCATAACGCACTGTGTGCCCGATATCGATGCATATTCCTATTTTTGGATCGAGATCCCTGATATGATTCCAGATATCCGTCGCATTCGGATACAAAGGGTTGTCAGGCCCGTGATTATGAATTGCAAGCTTGAATCCTGCTGATTTCACCTTATCATTAATATATGGAAGAAGGTCATAATTCGGTGCGCAGATCATAACCTTTGCTCCTGCCATACGTGCGTATTCGAAGGCCTGATCGACAAATTCCTTTGATGTCATGTAAACAACCCCGACGCCATAAATTGTGATACCGGCATCCTTAAACTTACCTGTTATTTCATTGATCTGCTGCTGGTTGCTTTTATAAGGAAGGTGAAAATCCTTAATCGAAAGGCTGTTGACTCCGACCTTCTTCATTATTTCGATTGACCTTTCAATATTCAGCCTCACAAAAGTGTAACCGGCTATGCCAAGGCTGAAAGGATTACCGGTTTTTTTAGAAGCTACAGGGAATGAGGCTGCATTCTGCAAAGGCAGTGTTGCTGCAATCGCACCTGCTGCCGTAACCTTTAGAAATTGACGTCGTGTTTTCATGTTGGTTAAAGTTATTTTTTGATTATCATGTTGTTGTCGAGAAGACGGCTGTTGTATGTCTGTATTATTGCTTTAAGTTTATCTTCCATCATAGTGTCGAGAACCGGATCTTTTCCAAGAAGGTTGTTCTCAAGGAAAGTGTCACCCTCATAATTATACAAAGCAACCGGAGTTGTCTCGTTCATTTCAAGGATATGATCCCGCATGTAAAGGTGGTAATTGCTTCCATTGCTGTTGAAAGCAAACGTCTCTTTTGAACTGTCAAGCAGGTTGTTTCCGAAAGCGATGAAATCTTCATCATACCCCAGATAACCCAGCACTGTCGGCATGATGTCTATCTGTTGTGCAATCTTGCTCCAAATGCCCTTCAGCCCGCTTCCGGGCTTGTAAAATATAACCGGGATACTGTACACTCCGAAGTCGTTCTGATACTCCCTGTGAACCGATTCGTTTGTATGATCTGCAGTGATTACAAAAAGGGTTTTGCTGAACCAATTGCTTTTTGAGATTTCATTAAAAAATTCCCTCAGGGAAAAATCGGTGTAACCGACAACTTCACAGATTGGGGCAGGACCCTTCGGAAATTTGTCCTTATACTTTTCCGGCACTTCAAAGGGATGATGCGAGGAAACGGAAAATATCGAAGCGATGAATGGTTGCCTGAATGTGTTCAGCTTCGAAGCGAAGAACTGAAAAAAAGGTTCATCCCAAACGCCCCACATACCGTCAAAATCTTGTTTGTCAGGATATTCGTTCAGCCCGAAATAATCATCGAATCCTGCCAGTTTTGCGAATGAATCAAACCCCATAGATCCATTAGGCGCTCCATGGAAGAAAGCGGAGTAATATCCTTTCTTCTTCAGAAGTGAAGGGAGTCCTGCAATCTGGTTATTTGCGTAGTGCGAAATAGTATAAGGAGTTTCGAGTGAAGGAACCGATGCTAGAATTGAGGGCATGGCATCTATTGATTTCCTGCCATTTGAGACTGAAACATCGAATGTGAGTCCCACGCTGACAAGAGAATCAATGAACGGAGTATAACCTTCATATTTTCCACCATCGAGTGTGGTATTGAGCGAGCCGATGTATTCCCTTGCAAAGCTCTCGAGAATAATAATAACCACGTTTTCAGCCGAAAATGGTTTATTATTCAAAGGAATATGGTGAGGATCATATAGCTCTTTAAGTTTCTTCTCATCGAAAAAACTGTACCGTGTAAGGCTTTTCTTGCCGTATGTCCGAAGAAGGCTGAAAGGTGTGTTAAGCACAATTGCAACATCCCGGGGATCTTCTACATACCTTGCCGCATTGCTTATTGTTATCGGCCTGGTGGAATGTTTGTAACCTCCCCTTGCAGCCCCGATGACGAGCGCTGCAACAACAGGCATCATGAGAAACGATATTACAAACCTCAGGATTTTACCTTGCCGGGGCGGAGCAACCGGTTTCACCCTGTTATAAAGGGACACCATTAAAACCAGGAGGGAGATTGTAAAGAGGGTTGCAGGCCAGTAGTCAGCAAGGAACCTGGAGAACATCCTGAAAAGGTGCTCCTCGTTGCTGAAAGTCCTGAAGACTTCCGCTGTTGCCCGCTTCCCTACAAATTTATAATAGACGAAATCCATCCCGTTAATGGAAAGCGCAAACCCGTTTGTGATCAGGAATATGTACTTAACCACATTCTCATATACCCGGTTGTACCTGAAATCGAAAGGCACGATGCTCAGAAGGATGAAAAGCATATTGATATAAACAACCGCAGAGATATCGAATGCAAGTCCGCCTTTCAGCATTATGATGAACTGACTGAGATCAACTCCGGGGAACATCTTATGGTTGAAAAGGAAGAAGCCTATTCTGCACAGAGTAAATAGCAGCATCACCATTATAATCCTGTATGCCAGAACAGTGTATATATTTCCGATTTTCAGACGCGATGTAAAATCCTTCATTCTTACGATTTCAAAAAAATAAAACGCCAGGTCATTGAATTGCCTGCTTCACGACCCGGCGCTTTTCAATCGAAAACATTGTTCAATTCTTCGGTGCCTCCTCAATCAGCTCCTTAAACTCGGAACTGTTAAAGTTATTCATGAACTGGCTTGCTTTTCTTCTTGTTCCCATGCCCACAAGCATGAAAAGCACAAAGATTGCAATAAAAACGTACAATACTATCCTTGCGGTTTCGGGTTTTGCTTTCAGGGCCTGAACCAGGGCCTTATATGTCAGCCAGAGAGCAAAAATATTAATTGCCAGGCTGACAAAGGTGCCAAGATAGAAATTAATTCCGCTAAAAAAACCAAGAGCAGCGCTGATCGGCATAACGATCATGATCGCGGCTGTAACTCTGACATTAGCTTCAAAATCGGTGTTGCCCTTGCATATTGCCGAAAGGATCAGGATTATAACACCGCCAATGAATAATCCGATAACAGCGCCTATCACCGCCCAGATGAATGCCATCACTCCTATTGCACCGCCGAAAAGGCCGCCTGTTACCGGGCCTAAATTAAGCAGGCTCCAGAGAAAAGTGAATAATCCAGCAAGGGCGCCATAAATAACTGCCTTGATTAAAGGTTCAGTCATCCCGCCTGTCGTCTTCATTGTGGAGAAATAGTTGGGATTTACCAGGACATCTTTTGACTCCTTTACGAATTCGTTAATGTCAAAGCTCTCGTTGCTCATGGTCAAATCAGTTTAAAGGGTTAGAAAATGAATGAATTTTCTAACCAAATTAGAAAAATAATTGATTTAACAAGCAAAAAGAGGAAAAAAGCACAATGCTTATTCAAGATACGTATAGCCGTACAATCCTGAGCGATAGTTCGAAAGGAATTCCTTGCCCTCTTCAAGCGTGATAATACCGGCTTTAACTGATGAGGTAACCCATGTCTCAACTGTACGCACCATCTTCTTGGTATTGTACTGAACATAATCCAGAACCTCGGCGACGGTTTCACCATCTATCACCTGGTCGATCTTGTAACCGTCCTCATCGACCGTGACATGGACAGCATTCGTGTCACCGAAAAGATTATGCAGATCACCGAGGATCTCCTGGTACGCCCCAACAAGGAAAACGCCCAGGTAATAGGGTTCTTTTCCCTTAAGATGATGTATAGGTATCTGGTGTGGTGTGTTCCTGGTAGATATGAAGTTATCTATCTTCCCGTCGGAATCGCAGGTCATATCCTGGATAGTGGCATTCACCACCGGTTCTTCATTGAGCCTGTGAATAGGCATTACAGGAAAGATCTGGTCGATTGCCCAGGCATCGGGCAATGACTGGAATAACGAAAAGTTGCAGAAGTACTTGTCTGAAAGTATCCTTGATATCTGGCGCAGCTCTTCCGGGACATGCTTTGTGCTGGTCGCCATCCTGTGAACTTTCCTGGCTATTGACCAGAAAAGACGCTCTATCTGGGCCCTCGTCTTGAGGTCAACAAGGCCAAAGCTGAAGCGATCGAGAGCTTCCTCGCGGATCTGCTGTGCATCGTGCCAGGTCTCGAGCATCCTTGACTGGTTAAAATTGTCCCAGAGGAAATAGAGCTCTTTCACAAGTTCATGATCCTGGTCAGTAACCTCTTCCTCCTCATCCCACGATGGTAAAGTTGTGGTTTCGAGAACTTCGAAGATAAGTACCGAATGATGGGCGGTAAGGGACCTTCCTGATTCAGTTATCACATTCGGGTGAGGGATGTTGTTTTTGTTGGCGGCATCGACAAATGTGCTTACGGAGTCGTTCACGTACTCCTGGATTGTATAGTTGACGCTGCTTTCGCTGTTCGACGAACCCGTGCCGTCGTAGTCCACTCCGAGTCCCCCGCCTATGTCGACAAACTCAATATTGAAGCCTAGCTTCGACATCTGAACGTAGAACTGTGAAGCCTCACGAAGGGCGATCTTGATGCGGCGGATTTTGGTTACCTGGCTTCCAATGTGAAAATGGATAAGCTTAACGCAATCCTTCATTTTGTTCTTCTCAATGAAATCGATCGCCTCAAGGAGTTCACTCGATGTAAGTCCGAATTTGCTTATGTCGCCGCCAGAATCCTCCCATTTGCCGCTGCCGACACTTGCGAGCTTGATCCTGATTCCGAGGTTTGGCTTCACCTTCAAACGCTTGGAAATATTTGCAATCAGTTTCAGCTCATTAAGTTTTTCCACAACAATAAAGATCCTCTTTCCCATTTTCTGGGCGAGCAGCGCAAGTTCAATATAATCTTCATCCTTATACCCATTGCAGATAATAAGCGATT
This sequence comes from Chloroflexota bacterium, assembly GCA_050259395.1. Taxonomy (GTDB): domain Bacteria; phylum Bacteroidota; class Bacteroidia; order Bacteroidales; family VadinHA17; genus LD21. The sequence continues at coordinate 2,407 of JBLNAO010000035.1, read as the reverse complement.
CAGGATCGGTATTGATTGCAATTACCGCATGAAGCTCTGGTTTGGAACCTGCTTCAAGGCCTATGTTGAATTTCTTGCCGTGACTGACAATTTCCTCGACAACAGGCCTCATCTGGTTAACCTTTATGGGATAAATGATGAAGCTCTGGGCCTGGTAGCCGTACTCCTCGGCCGCTGATTTAAAACAATTGGAAATGCTTATTATACGGTCATCGAGAATGTCCGGAAACCTGACGAGAACCGGCGTGGAAACGTCGGAAAGCATCAGCTCGTCGAGGAGATCCTTGAGATCGACGGGAGCATAACCCTTGCGGGGAGTGACCACAACGTTTCCTTTTTCATTAATCGCAAAGTAACTTACGCCCCAGCCGTTAATATTATAAAGTTCCGCCGAGTCATCAACTCTCCATTTTCTCATGATCAGTCAATTAGCTTTAAATATTCAGGACCGCAAAGGTCCGAAAAAAAATGATGTTTTACAAGTATCCGGAACTGTGTGTTCCTCTGTTGTTACACGGAGTTCCCAAAGAAGGCGCAGCGTATCAAGAATCATTATTATTTCACTCATTCTCTTATTCCTCATCACTCATTACTCAATCCTTACTATGCTGAATTCCGTCCTCTCCAAAACCCTGAAAACCGGGAAGGAGTTGTATCCTGCTCCCCATTGAGGAACGAGATACTTATCAAAGAAATTCCAGAAAACAAATCCGTCGTTCGACTCAGGTTCAAGCAGGTATGCAGCCACATTGGCCAGGGGCTGTGCTGTCCTGATGACAAAAGTGCCGGCAGGAAAATCGATAACATCCGGTTCATATTTGCCGGCAATTGTATTTGTATAATGACCCTGGTTGAGCCTCCCTGCGGGCTTAAGACCTGTTACAATGAAGCGCTCTGCCCGGATTTTTGATGCGGCTGTGAGTTTCTCAACAACAATGCCGTGAGCTTCCAGAAGACCGAGCACATCCGGATCCGGAACCGTAAGAAGATAAGCGAAGGGGAATTTCACGCTTCGTACAGGGTAATAATCGATGAGGTAAGGAATGGTAACATCTTTTCTCCTGTCTGTTTTTCTGTAATTCGGGTATACGTCAGAACCTGGTATAAGATCAGCCTCATAAGTCTTCACAAGCACTTTTTCCGGAGCGGGTCTTACATTGTATTCAATTGCAACTGAGTCTGCTGAAGAAGGATTCATTCCCCTGGCAATTGTCTTGTCATCCGTCTCTTTCAGCATCTTCTTTATTTCCTGTCCATGCTCTGAAACATAGTCCATAAGCGAATGAATAAGATAATAACATCCTAAGACTCTTTCCTTATAAGAAGAGTAAACATAGTTCTCGTTGAGTATTCCAAGCCTGTTCCTCAATCCATAATAGTTGCTTATGTAACGGGGTTCAGATGCATCGAGAATCCATCCTTTATCAGGATCAAGCATATCAACGAACTCGCCGTAAAAGCAGTTCTCAACCTTATATTTATCAAAAAGTGTCTGGTGAATCGCAGGCATCATTTTGTCGCGCATGTACCTTATGAGACTGTTATCCCCATTGGGATTCACAGCCCATGTAAAAGTGACCGGTTCGACATGGAATGATCCGTTTGTGGTGTGACAATCCATGAATACGGCAGGATCCCATTTGTTAAAGACATTTTTCAGCAGTCCTCTCATTTCAGGCGATTCGGCTTTCATGCCGTCGCGGTTCAGATCGAGAAACTGGCCATTGTACCTTACCCCGACACCATTCACAGGACCATTCTGGTGGGTCCTGTTCATGGTGCTTATCTTTTCATTTCCATCAGGATTTATGAAGGGGCAGATGAGAATTACCGTATTCTTCAGAATGGCAGAATTCTTATCATTCAGGATATCTCTGGCATACATGAGCCCGGCCTCCTTTCCTTCCACTTCACCTGCATGAATATTACATTGAATATACACCACTGTTCTTTTGTCATTTTTAAGATCCTCCGGCGATTTTGGCAATGGATTCCCTATAATCAGAAGAGGTATTTCCCTTCCCTCCACGGAGATTGCAATTGTCTCGGTTCTGATAAAAGGTGAAGCTTTCTTCAGCGAAGAAATAAAGTTCATAACATCGCTGTAATCAGCAGTGGATTTGAAGTCGGAGCTTTCAGCTTTTGTAAGAATGTCAGGCTGTGAAAAAGCTGCCGAAGCAGCAAAGAATATAGCACCGAGAAGAGAGATTATCTGTTTCATCTGTATTCGTATCTGGGGTGTAAAAGTAATCATAATTGCAAATTCAATTAAAATGCGTACATTGCGCCCATTAATTTTTAAACACACAAATAAAATGAACAAAGGAACAGTAAAATTTTTTAATGTGTCCAAAGGTTTCGGATTCATTAAAGATGCAGATTCGGATAATGAATATTTTGTACACGT
>JBLNAO010000034.1:0-4275 GCA_050259395.1 Chloroflexota bacterium | reverse complement strand
AGGATAAAGGAAAGCCATCACAGGAGCTCGAACAGGCAATTAACAAAGCCTTCGGTTCGTTCGACAAGTTCAAAGAGGCATTCAATAATGCCGCCAAAACGCGTTTCGGCAGCGGTTGGGCATGGCTCGTCCTCAATAAGGACAGGTCGCTTGCAGTTGCAAGCACCGCCAACCAGGACAATTCCCTGATGGATAATTCAGCAATAAAAGGCAGCCCCCTTCTCACACTCGACGTCTGGGAACATGCATATTATCTTAAGTACCAGAACCGCCGCCCGGAATACATCGATGCCTTCTGGAATGTTGTTAACTGGGAAGAGGTTAATAAACGGTATTCACAGGGGTTGAAAGGTTAATAAAGAGTGCACTAGAGTGCACTAGAGTGCCTAGGGTCCGTAGAGTTTAGGCACTTTAGGCACTCTGCCTCAGGTATACAAGAACCGTTTGATTTTCAAAGTAGCCGTCTTCTGGAAAGGATCCGGGTGCATAACAACCTTCTGGATCTGGCTGAATTTATTGACGTGCGAGTTGACGTAAATCTTGATCTCATTAAGCAGCTCTTCCTTCTTTACAGACATGTCGTCCTTGAATGTCTGGTATTTCTTTTCGAGCTCCTCCATGTTGAGGTGAACGAGAGCTACAAGTTTTCCCTTCTGCTCAACTACGACTGATTCAACAACATACCTGAAGTTATTGATTATAGACTCTATTTCTTCCGGGTATATGTTTTCCCCGCTTGAACCGAGGATCATATTTTTGAGCCTTCCCTTGATATACAGGTTATTGTCTTTGTCAAATAATCCCAGGTCGCCTGTCTTGAACCAGCCGTCAGGAGTAAGAACCTGAGCAGTTATTTCAGGCTCCCTGTAGTAACCTTTCATGACATTCTGGCCTCTTGCCCAGATTTCTCCCTCACCTGTAATCTTATCAGGTTCGTTGATCTTCAATTCAATATCCTCGATTTTCGGGCCGGTGGATTCAAGAACCGTAGCCTTAGGGTTTGCCCCTGCAAGCAAAGGTGCTGTTTCAGTGAGGCCATAACCTATCGCATACGGAAATCTGGCTTCCTTCAGGAATTTTTCTACGGTTCTGTTGAGCTTGGCGCCGCCTATTCCGAAAAACTTCAGGTTGCCGCCAAATGTCTTCATCAGCTTCTTGCCTGCAGCCTCATTAAGTTTTTTCCTTAGGAAAGGAACCTTATACAACCTGCTCAGCAACTTGTTATCCCTGAATGTCGGGAGGATTTTATTGAAGTAAACTTTTTCTATAATCAGCGGAACTGTGAGCATCATCGTCGGTCTTACCTGTTCGAGGGCAGGAAGGAGAACAGATGGTGTGGGGGGTTTCCTGAGATACCATACACTTGATCCGTACAACAGCGGAAGGATAAGCCCGAGAGTGTTTTCGTATGAGTGAGATAACGGAAGCACCGAGAGGAACCTGTCATTCTCGTCTATGGGTTGTATTCGACCTCCCCTGATGGCGTTGAAAACAATATTTTTGTGGGTCAGCATTACGCCCTTTGAGCGGCCTGTTGTGCCGGAGGTATATATGATGGACGCCAGGTCGTCCTCTTCGACTGTGTATTTTCCGGCAGGTACACTGTTGCGTTCATAAGGGTGCGTCTTCCTGCCTGAACGGATCACTGAAAAATCTTCGATCGAGACAATAAGCTCCAGCACCTCTGAGTTGAACCCTTCGATCCTTGACTGCAGTCCTGAGGATACAAAAAGTGCTTTTGCCCCGGAGTGTTCGAGGACATTCGATATTTCCTTGGCTGAAAAATCCGGCAGCACAGGCACAGCGACTGCTCCCATGAAGGTAATCCCGAAGAATGCCAGGGGCCATTGTGGCATGTTGACACTCAGAAGGGCAACTTTATCGCCGGGGACAATTCCGTTATTTTCAAGAAAAGAGATTACTGCATTCACCTCTTCGTTCACATCACCCCAGGTAAGCGGTGCCTCACCTGCAAAAGCAAATGCGTTTCTGTCCCTGAACTTCCCCAGTGTGCTGCTGAAAACCGCAGGAAAGGTTAACCTTGTATGGAACTGGCTCATAGTGGTCTCTGAATAGGAGTTACAAATGTAATTATTTCAGCCTAGTATAAGCTTAATATTGTGTTAATTCTAAATAATAACCTGATTAAACCTTGATCCTTTACCGATTGATTAGTTAATTTTGCAGGAAAACAGATTATGGCTCCGGTGATAAGGGTGACCAAGGAATTTCATTTTGAAATGGCTCATGTTCTTTGGAATTATGATGGTCCCTGCCGTAATGTTCACGGTCACTCTTACAGGCTGTTTGTCACCATCTCAGGCAATCCTTCAGATGATCCCTCCAACCCCAAAAACGGGATGGTGATAGACTTCACCGAAATAAAACAGATTGTCAAAAAGGAAATCCTGGGGATCTTCGATCATGCCATTGCTATAAACAGGAATTTCGATAATGGGAAGCTGGAAAAAATTTCAGCGTTGATGGGAAATGTCGTTGCAGTCGATTACCAGCCGACATGCGAAAACCTGGTGGCTGATTTTGCGACACGGATCGCCCGCCAGCTGCCCCCTGAAATCAAGCTTCACAGTCTTAAACTTTATGAGACAGCTACCTCGTATGCAGAATGGTATGCTGCAGATAATACATGATTTATGCCTGATAACGATCAGAAAAGACTTTTCCTGTTAGATGCCTATGCATTGATATTCAGGGCTTATTACGCCTTCATTAAAAATCCCAGGATAACATCGAAAGGTGTCAATACGTCAGCTGTTTTCGGATTTCTTCTTGCCCTCGAGGAGATCCTTCACAAGCAGAAGCCTACTCATCTTGCAGTTGTATTCGACCATCCTTCGCCGACTTTCAGGCATGAGATGTTCAGTGAATACAAGGCTACCAGGAACGAAACACCGGAGGATATAAAGAGTGCGATCCCATGGATAAAACAGGTTCTTGAAGGTTACAGGATACCCATTTTCGATTGCCCCGGGTTTGAAGCCGACGATATTATTGGCACCCTGGCAAGGAAGGCCTCAGAAAGAGGCTACACAACCTTCATGATGACTCCCGACAAGGATTTTGCGCAGCTTGTAACAGATAAGGTTTTTATAGTGAAACCCTCCAGGGGCGCTGTTGAATCGGTTATCTGGGGAGTGGAAGATGTAAAAAGGGAATTCTGCGTGAATGCTCCTGAACAGGTAATTGACGTTCTTGCGCTCATGGGTGATTCATCGGATAATATTCCCGGCGCACCGGGTATTGGACCGAAAACAGCCATGAAGCTCATATCCGAATTCGGGAGCGTTGAGGAACTGCTTAAGAATACAGAAAAGGTTAAGGGGAAATGCAGGGAAATTCTCGAAGCTAATAAGGATCAGATTGAATTTTCCAAGAAGCTCGTTCGGATTGACCAGAATGCCCCTGTAGAACTAAGGGAGGAATACCTGGCATTAAGAAAACCTGATCCCGAAAAACTGAAGCCATTGTTCGATGAGCTGGAGTTCAAATCGATTTCTTTGAAGCTTTTCGGCGATCCGGAAAGAACAAGCACTCCTGAAAAGACAATTTTTGCTCCTCAGTCCGATTCAATGCAGGGCACACTTTTCGGTTCCGAAGAAGAAGTCACGCCCCCGAAAGATCTGAAAACGATCGAGAATGTGCCTCACGATTACAGGCTTGTCAGTGAAGCCGGGCTCAGTGACTTTGCCGTGAGGTTGAGAGGCCTTAAGGATTTCTGTTTTGATACGGAGACTACAAGCGTGAATTCGCTCGATACAGAGCTCGTGGCAATTTCATTTTCGTGGGAACCGGGAACAGGTTACCTGGTGCACTTTCCCGGATCAAGGGAAAAAACAGTGGAGATGCTCGAAGTGCTGAGACCGGTATTCGAAGATCCTTCGATCCGCAAGACGGGACAGAACATGAAGTTCGACATCCAGGTGCTGGCGTGCTACGGCATAGAAGTGAAAGGACCGGTTTTCGACACCCTGATTGCACATTATCTCCTAGAGCCGGATATGAGGCACAACATGAACCTTCTTTCGGAACTTTACCTTTCATACAGCCCCATCCGTATTGAATCGCTCATCGGTGAGAAAGGACCAGCCCAGAAGACGATGAGAGATGTTGCTGTTGAAAAGATAAGGGACTACTCAATTGAAGACTCTGATGTGACGATTCAGCTGAAAAAGATCTTTGAGCCTAAAATAATCCTGCAGGGACTCGATGACCTGGCTGAAAAGATAGAAATGCCTCTCATAAAAGTACTGGCTG
>JBLNAO010000033.1:0-4669 GCA_050259395.1 Chloroflexota bacterium | reverse complement strand
AGCTCTTCCAGCCTCTTTTCCTGCTGCCTTATATTCTGACGCTTTGTCTCCCAGTATCTTTTATCACGTGCAATATCCTTCAGGTGGCGGTCATAATCGATATTTTTCACTCCTGCTTTGCCTGCAGCTTCATTGAGAATCTCTTCCGGCAACCCGATCTTCCTTGCTATCTCAAAGGCGAAAGAGCTTCCCGGCTTGCCGATATTAAGCTGGAAAAGCGGCTGCATGAGGTGGTTGTCGAAAGCCATTGCGCCGTTGACAATTCCGTCGGTTACAGAAGCGAAATATTTGAGATTTGTATAATGTGTCGTAATCACACCAAAAACTTTCTGTTTATTAAGCTCCGCGAGTATGGCTTCAGCGATCGAGCCCCCAAGCATCGGCTCCGTTCCTGTTCCGAATTCATCGATAAGAACAAGAGTTTTATCAGTCCCGTTTTTAACGAAAAACTTCATGTTGATAAGATGGGAGCTATAGGTGCTCAGGTCGTTATCTATGCTCTGCTCGTCTCCGATATCGATAAGAAGGTTATCGAACAATCCTGTTTCAGAGCCTTCGGCCACCGGGATTGTAAGACCGCACTGGAGCATGTACTGTATCAATCCGACTGTTTTCAGGCAAACCGACTTTCCGCCGGCATTCGGACCTGAAATCAGAAGAATGCGGTCCTTCTCATCCAGCTTAATATCAAGAGGGACAACCTTCCTTCCAGGTAATTTTTCAAATGCAATCGTAAGCAGAGGGTGGGCAGCTCTCTTCCATGATATCAGTGGAGCGTTTACAAGCAGTGGTTTTATTGAACCAAGCCTTATTCCGAGAATAGCTTTTGCACGAATATAATCTATGTCACCCAGGAAATTGTTCGATTCCAGGAGGTCGTCGAGGTACGGTCTTATTTCATCTGCAAAGGATGTGAGTATTCGAACTATCTCGCGCCTCTCCTCATACTCGAGCTCAACAATGTCGTTGTTGATTTCGACTATCTCCTCAGGCTCGATGAAGACTGTCTTTCCTGAAGCCGACTGATCGTGGATGAGTCCACGGATCTTTCGTTTATCATAGGCGCTCACAGGAATGACTCCCCTGCCGTTCCTTATGGAAACGGAAGTGTCGGAATCCACAATCCCATCGGCCTGTGCCTGTTTGAGGATTGCAGAAAGACGTTTGGATACCTGGATAGACTTTGAAGCAACTTCTGCCCTTATCTCCTTAAGCCTTGAGGAAGCATTATCCTTAATAACACCTTTCCTGTCGATGATCCTGTCAATGGAATCAAGCACATAAGGATATGTTTTCACTGACCCGCACCTGGCGCTCAGCACAGGATACCTGTTGCCTTCCTTGCTTTTAAAGAAGCTGAGTATTGATTTTACTGTCTCCAGTGATCTCTTAAGGTCGAAAACTTCCTGAACCTCGGGAAAAGTTCCCTGTATCCTGATCTTGTTCAGGGTATCGGAAATCCTGTAATAATTCTCCGATGGGAAATTATCTTCAAAAGTCAGAATTTTCTGAAACTCATGAGTTTCGGAAAGCCGGCTTTCAACAAATTCATATTTGTTGCTGAACTGTATATTGTCAACCTTCTCAGTCCCCATCGGACTGAGACAATAATCACTTAATAATCTTCTTATTCTGTCAAATCCGATTTTACTCTCGAAATTCTCAGGATAAATCATATAGCTGTCCCCCTGTTAGCAGGCTGCAAAGTTAAAAAAATAAGGAAGATGGTTGATATTGTTTAACTATTCAAAGGCCGTTATGAAGACTACCATATTAGATCTGACCCTCGCAAATCCGTGTCACTACGTGGTGAAATAGTTGGAACGCATGGTTAATTATTGTTAAATCACATTGCCTTATATTAAAGAATGGAATGCTTTTTCTTTATATTTGATTCATTACTGTCAATAAATTAAAAAATATCAAAAAGATGAAAAAAGGCTCCCTTTCCCTTATGCTTCTCTTCTTTCTGCCATTAATGCTGATGTCGCAGGAGAAAGTTGATCTTTCTATGGTTTACAGGATCAAGCAGGAAGGCTTGAAAAACTCAAATATCGAAGAGCTGGCCTTCTGGCTTACAGACTTCGTCGGACCCCGGCTTACAGGATCAACCGGAGGCACTAAAGGAAATGAATGGGCAAAGAAGAGGATGGAAGAGCTTGGCTTTCAGAATGTAAGGATCGAAGCAGCTCGTGACTCGAGGAGTGGTGGCTGGGATAACCTTAAGACCTATGCCGCAATGACTGCTCCTTACTACTGCAGCTTCACCTGCACCCCTGTCGCCTGGACAGGAAGTACACCGGGAGCTTTAAAAAGCAATGTTGTCCTCCTGGATGTCACCAAAGAAGAGGATCTGGCAAAATATAAAGGAAATGTCACAGGCAGGATCATACTGCTTCCATCCGGGGCAACCTACTCACCCACTTTTGAGCCGCTTGCCACCAGGTACACCGATGAAGAGCTTGAAGAGCTTGCCAAAGCACAACCTGCACAGCAGAGAAGAATAACAGGCGATATGGCCGCCATGATGGCACAAAGGGCGCTCAGAACGAAGATCTCTGAGTTTTTGAAAAGTGAAGGAGCAGGAGCCATACTGATTGGAGGCGGATCATTCAATGTACCGAGATCGACCTCTGCAAGCTATGTGGCAGGTGAAAAAGAACCGGTTTGCCAGGTTTATCTTCCTCTTGAAGCACACGGGAGAATGGAGAGGCTGCTGAAACATAACATTCCTGTCGAGATGGAGCTGGACATCCAGAACAAATTCATTCAGGCGCCGACAATAAATAATGTAATCGCCGAGATTCCAGGAACTGATAAGCTTCTTAAGAATGAAGTGGTGCTTGTCGGAGCCCACATAGACTCATGGCATGGTGGAACTGGTGCTGCCGACAATGCTTCCGGTTGCATTGTGATGATGGAAGCCCTTCGCATTCTGAAGAGCCTTGAAGTTGCTCCGAGGAGGACTATCAGAATCGCACTTTGGGGTGGCGAGGAACAGGGACTGAACGGTTCAAGAGGATACGTGGAGAAATACCTTGTTGATCCGAAAACGAGGGAACACAAGCCTGATTATAAGAATTTTGCAGCTTATTTCAACATGGATAACGGCTCAGGAAAATACCGTGGCATATATCTCCAGGAGAACGAGATGGTAAGGCCTGTATTCGAAGCCTGGCTGAAGCCGTTCAACGATATGGGAGCAACAACAATTACAATCAGGAATACTTCGGGAACAGACCATCTTTCTTTCGATGCAGTGGGACTTCCCGGGTTCCAGTTCATCCAGGATGAGATAGAGTACGATAGAGGTTACCATACAGTTATGGATACATATGAGAGGCTGGTCATGGCTGATCTGAAACAGAATGCGGTCATAACGGCATCATTCGTCTATAATGCTGCAATGAGGGATGAAAAGCTCCCGGGCAAACCAGAGGTGAAGATTCTCCAGGCGCCGGCAAGAAGAATTGATTAATGATATTGCCGTATGCTCTACGAGCAATAAAACAATATTTGAATTAATGCTACAATGCCCTATGCTCTACGAGCAAAGGGCATTTTTTTTGCATCGGTGCCCTCTGTGCCTTCTCAGTGTACCTATGTGTAACTTTTATTTTATTCCTATCAGATTCTGCAATTCGGCCATGTGATTCTCATAAACACCCCTTGGACCGGTTGAATATTTATTACACAAGGATGCAGCATATCCGACAGCAACTCCCATCTGACCCGTTGTATTCATGACCCTTGGACCACCAAGTCCTACATGAGAACAGCTGAAACATCTTCCTGCCATCAGGAGATTACCGATATTCTTTGAATAAAGCGACCGGAACGGAATGTAATAATGATCGACTTTGTAATAGAGAGCCTCAGAAAGAAAATCCGGTTGGGAAGGATCCTTGAGCTTTTGCTGGTAATGCACATCCACGTCGCGTTCCTCCATTGCAACGGCATCCGGAAATTCAGTCATGTTCTTCTCGTCCTGGAAAGTGTAAATGTAATCACCCACCAGCCTGCGGGATTCTCTCTTGCCAAGCAGGAATGAAGTCCATTCAAGTGAAAGGTTGACATTCAAAGGATCTTGTTTTGCATTATAAAAAGAGCCATAGATGGCTTTAAGCATATGGTCGCGGATCTCTTCTCCGTTCGTTATTTGATTTTTATCATTGTCAGAATATTCCCATTTCCACGTTCCCATGGTTGCAGAATAATCACCCGCCACATCCATCGCCCATGGCACTTCAGGAAATTTCACAGGACTTCCTTTATCTGCTGTCCTCCAGAGAACTGATGATCCCATGACCCTGTTGTCTTCCGCAGCGGGGCTCCAGAGTTCGCCATTCTGGCTCCAGTTCTCTTTATATTCGGATGAATCTTCGCGGCCGTACATGTATTCAGCTCCTGCCCAATAGCCAATCCAGCCATCACCCGTGCAATCGATGAACAACGGAGCCACAAAACGGATACTTTCACCCGTGGATGTATGACGTGCATCTACTGATTTAATGGTATCTGATTCAGCGTTCGCCGCATAGGCCCGCTTATTCAGGAAAACAGAGATGTTCTCAAAGCTGTTCATGTAATCCATTCTTTTCTTGTCGTCAGCTGCTGCATCTGGTGAGCCATTGGGCCACCAGACAGTATTGAGGTTCTTAAGAATGCT
>JBLNAO010000032.1:0-4462 GCA_050259395.1 Chloroflexota bacterium | reverse complement strand
TCATCGTAATAGTTATCGGCATCATTCCATGCTTCACGGCTCTGTTCCTCAGCCCTGAGCATCATCTCGTCGTATTTGCCGGAATCATTGCCCGAGCTGCATGGATACAGGGAATAAGATTTTCTCATGCCCAGGGAGACTTTATAAAGTACACCGGGCTCGACATCTATGTAATCTGCCAGATCGATTGTAAAAAGGTTCCAGTTGCCGTTATTCATGCCGGGACTTGTTACAAGATCGAATCTTCCGGAATAGACCGGCCTCCCGAAGCGCTTCATGGAATAGCCTCCTGTTATGTCGCTTTCCTGGAGGAAATATGGAAGGTTGTTTGTGAATATTTTAACAATTGTAAGATCGACAGCTTTCAGATTAGCAGCCCTGAACGGGAATATGAGGTTCTTCGACGAGGGGACAATGACGCCATTACCTTCCATCTGTATCCCGGGCTCTACAGAAGTGAAGTCGAGCTGCCTTACAAAAGTCTCTTCAAGGGTGTTGCCGGAAGTGCTCCGCAGCGAAGGCTCCACATTCATCTCAATAGCTCCCTGAAGCCGTTCCCCCGGGATAACTGTTATAATATTTGAGTTTACGTTTACTATCGATTCAACCTGACGGGAGAAATGGATGAGTCCTGCCATTTCCTGGCTGGCATCTACCGGATCGGAGAAAACAACATCTATCTTCTGGTTTTCGCCCGATTGCGAAACCACATCCAGAACAACGAAGCTGCCTGAAGGAGGAACAGCTAACTCCGAAGAGCCTTTCTGGTTAATGCCCGATTGATTGCCATCCCATGAAATTGTAAGTGCCTGCTCTTCATCGTTGCGGCTGATTCCTGGAACGGTAAAACGGTGAATGAGATTGGTGGAATGATCCCATTCGATCTCAAGCTTTTTTCTTCCGAGCTTCACGTTTACAAAACTTTCCGCTTCACTGGGCTCAATAAAATCGGAAGCAATTACCTGTCCTTCGAGTGTGTAATCCGAGCTTTCCTGTGTTGCTTTCAGCGCTCCCACAGAAATCCTGAAGTCCTTCCTGACGGTCTGAACGCGCAACGGGAAAAAATTAAGTCTCTCTTTAACGGCAGCAAGTTTTCCCATGTTGAGCCGTCCTGAGTAAATCCGGCCGGCATCCAGCGGCTTTGAAGGGATGAAAACAAGGGTTGCGTCATCTTTCCATTCCGTTTTGCCTTTTACCTGGGGATCGAAGTCGAAAACACCCAAAGCTGATTTATCGGCTATTGCTGCAAACTCAGGGGTGAAATGTATCTCGACAGGTGAATTTGCCGGAATGATTCCTGAAGTATAGCTGAGAATATATTCACTGAAACCCTTGTCGATCGGAATGTTGGGAAGCATCTCGGTTTGCGATGAATTCTTTTCCGGAGATTTCTTCCTGTCCCCCTTGTTGCATGCCGCAAAAAGCAGCAATGCCAGCACGAAATAGCGGGAACAAAGCAGTGAGTGATTCACTTTTGTCATATTTATTTATGATGGTTAGGTCAGAACAGTAATTGAATCAAAGAGTTATGGGGTAACAACCTCAGTTCGCAGCTTAGCAACATAATCTTTGATGTTATTCAGTGTTTGAACAGTCACGTCCATTTCGCTGCCTGAAGATCTGAACACCTTCTTGATTGTATCTATCTCAAGGTCACCTTTTCTGAAGTAGATGTTGAATGAGTCGAAATGATTATTCAGGAATTTCAGCTTCTTTGAATAATACACCACAACAGGATCGTCATAGTAATTTTTAATGAAGCTGAGTAGGCTGTTGAGAGTATATTTCTGTTCGGCAATTTTCTGCACAACCTCGGGATCGGGATTGGCAGGGTCGTAAACCAGCTGTGTGGCGATATACATTGCCTCGATCCATCCGCCCATTACCATAAGACCCGCAGTGCTTTCCCTTCCGCTCTGACGGAGATGCTCTTCCATGCTCAGATAAGAGTTGTTCATAAAATCCAGGATGGTATCCGGGTCGGGGATATCACCCTGAAGCATTTTGAGAGTATTTGTAAGGTATTCGTCGGGTATGCCGAGCTTGCCGCTCATGTCGCGGATGGTAACTGCGTAATCGACCATTTCCTGGCCGACACCGAACAGCTTAAGGTAACCGAAATCAACTCCGTAAATGCCTGTATTCATGGCAGCTTTGGAACTGCTGAGATACATCTGAGAATTTGAAACCGGGTTTAACGTGGCGAAGCTGTAAGGGACACCGAGCCTTTCGAAAATGCCGCATATCTCAACGGGAGTAAGTGTCCCGTAAAAGATCTCATTCTTTACAACCGGTGCGCCGGTTGCTGCCGAGTCCGGCTTGTATGTTGTGAACGATGGAACAAAGACCTTCTCCTCCACCTCCGGATGATTGCATGAAGTTACAAGCAGCATGACTATTACCAGCCATGGTAGGGATTTCATAGGTCGGTTGTTAACGGTACCAAATCTAAGAAAAAAATCCGGATTACATGAACCTGCTTAAATTCATGAATTTTTGAATGATTCGCGAAGCGTTAAAGGAGTATCCTGTCGCCCAGCTTCCTGGAGATTGCCATGAGCGCCACGCTGAGGCTTGTATATCTTTTCTGCAGTTGCAGCACTTTTTCCGAATCGTTCACTTTTACTGCTTCTTCGAGCTGAGTCATAACATCACGGCGGAGATTCTTGATTTTATCGCTCTTGAATTTGAGAACAGAATCGGCAACCAGGTCTTTCAGCCTGTTTTCTTCGGTCTCAACGAAAGTCTGTTTTGCTTTCCAGATTTTACTCAGCTCATGAGTGTCGGCCAGCAGCTCAGCCGAGAAGCTTGATATTTTCGGATCTTCATGTTTCACAAAATGAAGGTCGCCTGTTACAAGTCCCTGTTTGGAGTTGAAGCTGAAGTCTGAGAAGATGCTTGCACACACCTTGTTGTCAAAGCCCAGACCGTCGGAATCTATCTCTCTCACTATGTAATCTGAGACTGTCAGCATCTCTTCATTTCCATCCTCGCTGCTGATCCGCTTTTCGAACTCCACGCTACCGAACTTAAGCAGAAGCCTGATGATCTCTCTTTCAGAATACCACGTTACTTCTTCGGGCTCTAAGCGCTTTACGACAACAGGCGGCGGAACCGGCAGATCTTCAAGCCTGGGATATTGATTCCTGTCCTGGAAGTTCTTCTGCCGCATCAGCTTGTTCACCTCGTTGTAAATGACCGGCTCGGCCACTTCGAGGTAGGTGCTGCATTCCTTTATATATATTGTTCTTGTTATTGAATCCGGAATAACGGCAATTGATTTCACAACATCGCGGATGAGCTCAGCGCGTTTTATGGGATCTGTCCCGGCATCCTGCAGGAGAAGCTTCGTTTTGAACCTGATGAAATCGGTCTCATTTTCTTTCAGGTATTTGTGGAACTCCTCGTTGCTTACTTTTTTGGAGTAGGAATCGGGATCTTCGCCGTCAGGCAGCAGCACTATCTTGACGTTCATGCCTTCTTCCAGCACAAGGTCTATCCCCCTGATAGATGCCTTAATACCGGCTGCGTCCCCGTCGTAAAGGATCGTCATGTTCGGGGTGAACCTTTTTACCAGCCTGATCTGTTCCTGCGTGAGTGATGTGCCCGATGAAGCCACCACGTTGAATACACCTGCTTCGTGCATCGACATCACGTCGGTGTAACCCTCGACCATGTAGCACCTGTCCTCCTGGGTAATGGTCTTCCTTGCCTGGTACATTCCGTAAAGGATCCTGCTCTTGTGGTAGATCTCAGATTCCGGGGAGTTGAGGTATTTTGCAGTTTTGGCATCGGTTTTAAGGACTCTTCCGCCGAAGCCCAGCACCTGTCCCGAGAGTGAGTGTATTGGGAACATAACCCTTCCCGCAAACCTGTCGAAAAACCTGTCTTCGTGCTGGATCGAAAGGCCGGTTTTCACAAGATAATCGGGCTGGTATCCGTCTTCAATAGCTTTTTTAGTGAAGGAGTCGCGTCTCTCGAAGCTGTATCCCACTTCGAATTTCTTCAGTGTATCCTGGCGAAAGCCCCTCTCCTTGAAATAAGTCAGACCCACGCTGATGCCTTCATCTGTGGAAAACAGGTTTTCAGTGAATTGTCGCGCGGCATATGCCGACAGTACAAGGAGACTTTCGCGCTCATTCTGTTTTTCAAGCTCTTCTTTTGTCAGCTCCTTCTCGGTAACCTCTATGTGATATTTCTTTGCGAGATACTTCAGAGCCTCCGGGTAGGACAGATGCTCATGTTCCATTATGAAGTTCACCGAGTTGCCGGCTTTGCCACAGCCAAAGCACTTGAAAATATCTTTGGCAGGTGAAACTGTGAATGAAGGTGTTTTTTCATTATGGAAAGGGCAAAGACCCAGGTAATTGACCCCTCTTTTTTTCAGCTGGACAAACTCCGAGACCACCTCAACTATCTGGGATGCATCGATTATGCGTTCTATGGTCGG
The DNA here is from genome assembly GCA_050259395.1 of Chloroflexota bacterium. GTDB lineage: Bacteria > Bacteroidota > Bacteroidia > Bacteroidales > VadinHA17 > LD21. Next base: position 12 of record JBLNAO010000032.1, on the reverse strand, counting down.
GCGGTCGATCAT
>JBLNAO010000031.1:0-4814 GCA_050259395.1 Chloroflexota bacterium | reverse complement strand
CAGTTGCCTGTGATCCTCATCGGACATATGATAGGTATATGGCTGTTCTATATCCAGCATCAATATGATGAAGTTATGTGGGTGAGAAATACCGAATGGGATTATAAATCATCTGCTCTTACAGGAAGCTCGTTCCTGAAGCTGAACCCTGTCTTACAATGGTTTACCGGTAACATAGGCTTCCATCATGTCCATCATCTCAGCCCTAAGATCCCGAATTACAATCTTGCAAAATGCCATTATGAGAATGAGATCTTCAGCGACATAAGGCCTATTGCACTGATTTCGACATTCAGGGCATTGTCGCTCAACCTCTGGGATGAAGCAAACCTGCGAATGATAGGATTCAGAGAGGTGCCTGCCAGAGTGCTGGCCAGAGGACTTTCCCGGAAAGACCCTAACCCGCAAAGGGTACTACAATAACAATGTTCAGGTGTCAGGATTATTTTGCTGTCCCGCAAAGACTTGAGTGAAATAATACTACTTTTCCCAATTCACCTTAACCTGCCTGACATCCCGGGAGTTGGAGCCAATATAGATTATAAATTCCCCTGCCTCCCAGTCATATTTCAGGTCGCTGTTATAAAACATGAGATCATCGGGAGTGATCTCAAACATAATGTCCTGCTTTTCTCCGGGTTGTAACATGATCTTCCTGAAATCCTTCAGTTCCTTGACCGGGCGGGATATTGATGCAACCGGGTCCCGTATGTACAGCTGCATCACCTCTTCACCTGCATATTTTCCGGAATTGGAAAGAGTCACCGTTGCTTCAAGAACATCGTTACCCTTCAGTGTTGTCTTATTAATGCTGATGTCACTGTAGTCAAAAGAGGTGTAGCTTAATCCGTAACCAAATGGATAAACCGGTTCATTGGGACTGTCGAGGTATTTTGAGGTGAATTTGTTATTGGGGTCCATCGGGCGACCCGTGTTCCTGTGATTGTAATAAAGAGGTATCTGACCCACATTGGCAGGGAATGTAGTTGTAAGCTTGCCTGAAGGGTTATAATCTCCAAAGAGAACATTTGCAATGGCATTACCTGCTTCGATGCCGAGAGCCCATGTCTCGATAATGGCGTTAACATTCTCATTCTCCCACGGTAATGTCAGGGGACGGCCGTTCACCAGCACCAGGACAACCGGTTTTCCTGATTTTAAAAGCTCCCGGAGCAAATTCTGCTGAACTTTCTGAAGTCCTATGTCTGCCATGCTGGAAGCTTCCCCTGACCATGAGGAGGCTTCACCCAGAACTGCTATTACCACATCAGCCTTAGCGGCAGTCTGAACAGCTTCATTAATCAAGTGCCCTGCACTTTTCGCAGGTGCGGGTGTCTTCTCAGAACCTGCGGCCCCAAGAGGATTTGAAGCCTTCATCAATAATGTATTGTCGGTGAGCTCCGAGCCTTTTGCATAGAGCACATTGGCATTCTTACCCAATGCGTTCCTTATGCCGTCTAGAATACTTATTGTTTGCTTCGGATCGCCACCCATCGCCCAGGTGCCAAGCATGTCTGAACTGCTGCTGGCAAGCGGACCGATGACAGCTATTGTTCCTGATTTCTTTAACGGCAACAATTGTTTTTCGTTTTTCAGCAATACTACCGACCTTTCGGCAACCTGTCTTGCCACCAGCCTGTTGTCAGCAGTCAGCACTGAATTTTTAGCTCTTTCTTCATTAATATACCTGTACGGATCGTCAAACAACCCGAGCTTGTATTTCGCTTCAAGAACTCTTCTGCAGGCCTGATTTATATCCTCCATTGAGACACTGCCTTCGTCGAGTGATTTCTTCAATGTTGTAAGGAAACCTTCGCCTACCATATCCATATCGGTTCCTGCCGTAAGCGCAAGTGCTGAAACTTTCTGCAGATCACCCATACCGTGGGGTATCATTTCGTTTATGGCTGTGTAATCAGTAACTACGAATCCTTCAAACCCCCATTCATCCCTAAGGAGCTTTGTAAGTAGCCAGTGATTGCCTGTAGCAGGAACAGCGTCGATAACATTGAATGAGGTCATAACGCTTCCTGCACCGGCGTCCACTGCTGCCCTGTAAGGTGGAAGCCAGTCATTGTACATTGCCACCCTGCTGATATCAACTGTATTGTAATCCCTTCCTGCCTCTGCAGCCCCGTAAAGTGCAAAATGTTTTACGCAGGCCATCAAGGTGTTATTGAGTGAGAGGTCGTCGCCCTGGTAGCCGTTTACCAGCACCCTGGCAATAATTGATCCCAGGTACGGATCCTCACCGGAACCTTCGGCAATTCTTCCCCACCGCGGATCGCGTGCAATATCCACCATGGGGGAATATGTCCAGTTGACGCCGTTGGCTGAGGCTTCTTCCGCGGCTATCCTCGCACTTTTTTCAATCAGCTCCATATCCCAAGTGCAGCTCATCGCAAGAGGAATGGGGAAAGTGGTCCTGTAACCATGAATGACGTCCATTCCGAAAAGCAACGGTATGTGATGAGGAGATTCATTAACTGCAATATCCTGAGAAGCCTTTATCGACTGAATCGAAAAATCATTCAGGATTGCCCCGAGGCTTCCTGATTTTATCTTCTCCCTTGTCTTTTCATTTATTGCATTCCCCGTAACAAATGAAGCCCCGGCATTGAGGTTCAACTGACCGATTTTTTCTTCAACTGTCATCTTACCCATCAGAGTATTGATGAAAGAATCCATTTTCTCATCCTGCGCCTGCAATTTCACGAGGATAAAAAACATAATAAAAAGGAACAAAAGCTTTTTCATGGCTTATGTGATTTAAAAGAGATGAATTTCAGAAGTTTAAACTATGATGAACAAGTTTTGACGAACTTACAATATACAAAGGTAAGAAACATTTTCAACCGGTGTTTGTTTAAAGTGATGATCTGTGAAGGACCCCGGGCATTGATTACGATTATTATATCGGGAAACGTATTCCTTAACTTAAAAATTCAGACATGGCAGACCTCAGAACAAATTACATGGGACTTGAACTCAGAAGTCCCATAATAGTCGGTGCTAACAATCTTGTTAAGAACACCGACAACCTTAAGCGAATTGAAGAAGCCGGCGCAGGTGCGGTCGTCTATAAATCTCTGTTTGAAGAACAGATCCTGCTTGAAAATCTTGAACTTTCAGAACGCAGGACAGAATTTGACGAACGTCACGCCGAGATGGTCAAGATTTTCCCGGATGTTGACTCGGGAAATTCTGAGATAGATAACCATCTTATGGCCTTGAGAAGGGCGAAGGAAGCAATCTCAATTCCGCTTTTTGCCAGCATCAACGCAGTTTATGATGAAAGCTGGGTGGAATACGCCAAAAAGTTCGAGGAGACAGGAGTTGCCGGATTAGAGCTGAATTTCTACACTGTTCCTGAAAAATTCGATACAGACTACTTCGACATCGAAATGAAGCAGATCAACATTCTAAAGCAGGTAAGGGCTGCTGTAAAGCTGCCTTTAGCAGTGAAACTGAGCCCGTTCTATTCCAATCCGCTTAAGTTCATTAAAGACCTTGACAATGCGGGTGCAAATGCTTTTGTATTATTCAACAGGCTCTTCCAGCCTGATATCGATATAGAAACAGAAGAACCTCATTTCCCGTACAACCTCAGCAACAGGGAAGACAACAGGCTCCCGTTGCGTTTTGCAGGCCTCCTTTATGGAAATATCGAAGCTTCGATATGCGCCAATTCCGGCATACTCGGCGGCGGCGATGTTGTAAGGATGCTGCTTGCAGGAGCTGATTCCGTACAGGTTGTAAGTGCTTTGTACCTGAATCAGATTGAAGTCATAACTGTTATGCTGAAAGAGGTGGAGCGATGGATGGAATCAAAAGGTTACTCAAAACTGAATGATTTCAGGGGAAAGCTCTCGAGAAAAATCTCTGGAGACAAGCTCCCGTATCATCGTGCCCAATACATGGACTTCATGATGACTACTTCCGAGATTCTGAAAAAATACAAGGCGATTCCTTAGATAATTAGCAATCAGCAAAGGTTTAGCAGGTTGAACATATTTCTCTAAATTTACAGGTCAATACCTGGCTTTAATGAGAATAATATTCACCTGCTGTTTTATTTTTTCCATCCTGATTTCGGGCTGTATCAAATCTCCGGATCACACTTCACTTTTAAAATCGCTTGAATCAAAAGTGGAATCGGGAGATCTTACCTGCTCCATCGAACTTGCGGATTCGCTAAAAAGAGTTTTTTCTGACGACAGAATGGCTTTTCTGAAAGCCGATTCTTTACGTGAAACTGCCTACAGGATAAAAATAGATTTTGCTTCATCTTCCGAACAGACAATCGCAGCCATCGAAAAGAAAATCGGTCCGGTTACTCCTGAGCAGATTGCCGTATGGGAGAAAAATGGATGGCTCGACTTCAGGATTATTGACGGAAGAAAAATGTATTTCAACAGGGCAGCATCAAACCTGGCGCTGCTTAAAAACTTTAATGAACAGAAATATGGTAACACCGGTGTAAAAGAAGATGAAGAATCAAAAGCAAGAAAGATACATACCGCGGAGGTTCTCAGATCATCCGGCAGCAAAGGCAATTTAACCGGGATAAAGAAAATTGGAATAGTTTACACAATCACTGTTGAGGCTGGTGCAGTACCGGGAAATGAGACTGTACGATGCTGGCTTCCATGGCCCCGGAACGGACATCCAAGGCAAACCGGCATCCGGCTGTTGAGCGTTTCCCAACCTGATTATATCATCTCGCCCGATTCTTCGGTTCATTCCACAATTTACATGGAGCAGAAAGCGAAGAAAGATTCTCCCACCATCTTCAGCTTAACCTGTGAATATGA
>JBLNAO010000030.1:0-5850 GCA_050259395.1 Chloroflexota bacterium | reverse complement strand
TAACAGTACCGATGGGATTTGCAGAAGACCTGCCTGTGGGCATAACCTTCTTCGGAAGGGCCTGGAGTGAAGGTACACTAATCTCTCTAGCTTATGCGTACGAGCAGGGGACCAGGCACAGGAAGGCTCCGAAATATCTTGTGACAGACTGAAATAATTTCGGATTTCAGATTTGGATTTCGAACTTGGGGACAAACTTGATTCCCGGATAAATCCGAAACTGTAAATTCGAAATCCGAAATCTATTTAGCTTTTAATATCGTCCTTGGTATCAGTCTTGCCCGGCTCGTCGTCGAGGCGTGAAGCCTTCTTGAATTCTTTCATACCCTGGCCTATTCCCTTAAAAAGTTCAGGAATTTTCCTTCCTCCGAAAAGAAGCACAACAACGAGAAGAATAAGAATGATCTCTGTAGCACCAAAATTTCCCATATCAGTTTATTTATATTAGAAGGGCGAAGTTATATATAGTGGAATATATTACCAAGAGAAATGAGGAATTTCGGATAACCGGCGGGCTTAATTGTCTCGTCACAATCAAGGAATATTCCAGAAATTCTTACTTTTGCTGACTTATAAGAAATATAAGAGAAACAAGATGAAAATTTCATACAACTGGCTGAAGGATTATCTGAAACTTGAAATGGATCCTCACAAGGTTGCGGGAATCCTGACAGGGATAGGTCTTGAGATCGAAGGAGCAGAAGAATGGGTGTCTGTGAAAGGCGGCCTTGAAGGAGTAGTAATAGGTGAAGTCCTTACCTGCAAAAAGCATCCGGATGCCGACAAACTCTCTGTTACCACGGTAAATATTGGCGGACCTGAGCCTCTGCACATTGTCTGTGGAGCACCCAACGTTGCTGCTGGTCAGAAAGTCCCGGTTGCTCCTGCTGGTACTTTTGTTTTCAAGGGTGATGAAAGGTTCGAGCTTAAAAAGACGAAAATCCGCGGCGAAGTGTCCGAAGGCATGATCTGTGCTGAGGACGAACTGGGTCTGGGTACAGATCACGAGGGCATCATGGTTCTCGATAAAGATGCGAAGATAGGGACTCCAGCTGCTGAATACTTCAGTGTTGTGAAGGATTTCCTTTTTGAAATCGGTCTCACACCAAACAGGATAGACAGTGGTTCACATTACGGGGTGGCACGGGATCTTGCCGCCTATCTCAATGTCAACGCCGGTTTAACTGAAAGAGCAAAATTACCGTCTGTTGAAGGATTCAGGCCAGACAACCATGATAACAAGTATGAGGTGATCATCGAAAATACGACTGACTGCCCACGATACACCGGAATAACAATCAGCGGCGTTACGATTGGTGAGTCGCCGGAATGGCTTAAGAACAGGCTGAGGTCGATCGGGCTGAACCCAATCAACAATGTTGTGGATATCACCAACTTCGTCCAGCACGAAGTCGGACAGCCGCTTCATTCATTTGATGCAGACAAAATTGACGGAAAGAAAGTGATCATCCGGAATCTTCCCGACAAAAGCAAATTCGTTACACTCGATGCTGTTGAAAGGACTCTGTCATCCAGGGACCTCATGATATGCAATCCCAATGAAGGAATGTGCATCGCAGGAGTTTTCGGAGGGATTAAGTCAGGAGTCACAGATGCCACAAGGAACATCTTCCTCGAAAGCGCATATTTCAACCCGGTCTCAATACGAAAGACTTCAAGAAGGCATGGCCTTAAAACCGACGCTTCATTCAGGTTTGAAAGAGGTGCCGATCCGGCCATTACCCCCTGGGCCCTCAAGAGAGCTGCTATGCTAATCAGGGAATTAGCCGGAGGGAAAATATCATCGGATATTGTGGATGTGTATCCCCGGCCGGTCAGCAAAGAGCTTATCGAAGTGAGCTACAGCAACATCAACAGGCTTATCGGCAAAAATATCGAACCCGGAACCGTCAAACGCATTTTGGAACTTATTGATATAAAAGTAATTAATGAGGTTGACGGCAGGCTTACTCTTGAAATTCCCCTTTACAGGGTGGATGTAAAAAAGGAAGCCGATGTAATAGAAGAGGTGCTCCGCATTTACGGGTATAACAATATAGAGATTAGCACGCATGTGAATTCGGCTCTGACCTATCTCGAAAAACCTGACAGGGATAAGATAGTCAACACCATTTCCGATCTGCTTTCATCCAATGGTTTTGCGGAGATAATGTGCAACTCTCTCAACCCCTCCGAATGGTACGAAAACAGCGAGGATTTTAAGAAGGAGCAGCTTGTGATGCTTGCCAATCCCCTGAGCTCCGATCTGAATGCGATGAGGCAGTCACTTCTGTTTGGCGGCCTTAACTCTGTTGCATGGAATATCAACAGGCAGAACTCCGACCTGAAGCTGTATGAATTCGGACATTCATACTTCTATCATAAGGGAAACCAGGCATATCCGCAGGCGGGTGACTATACTGAAAAGGGCTCGCTTGACATCTTCATCACCGGTAATACTTTCGGGAAAACATGGAACTCAGGTGCACAGCCGACAGGATTCTACAATATGAAAGGCTATGTTGAGATGGTTCTGTCGCGCCTGGGCGTGGATGTTGAAAAGCTTGGCTTGTCTGAAAGCAGCAGGAAATATTTCGCTGAATCTGTTAGCTATCTTCATAATAATAAGGTTCTTGCCGAAACAGGCCGCGTGGCAAAAAAGTACCTGCAGATCTTCGATATCAGGCAGGAAGTTTACTATAGCCATATTGAATGGGATATGCTGATGGAGATTGTAAGGAATCATACAATCTCATTTAACGAGCTTCCGAAATACCCCTCAGTGCGCCGCGACCTTGCGCTTCTTATAGACCGGGGTGTTAAATTCAGCCAGGTTAGGGATATAGCATTCAGGGCTGAAAGGAACATTTTGCATGAAGTGAGCCTGTTCGATGTTTATGAGAACGACACGCTTGGTCAGAACAAGAAATCCTATGCAGTGAGCTTCATACTGAGGGATGATCTGAAGACGCTCACCGACAAGAACATTGAAAAGGTGATGAGCAACCTGATCAGGGCTTACGAAAGGGAGATCAACGCACAGATAAGGTAATGGGCAACGACAGGATCGAGTTGATCAAGGGTGATATTACACTCGTCGAAGCAGATGCGGTTGTTAATGCCGCAAATGCAACATTGCTGGGCGGTGGCGGAGTCGACGGTGCAATTCACAGGGCTGCAGGTCCTGGCTTGCTGGAAGAATGTGAAAAGCTGAACGGCTGCGAAACTGGTAAGGCGAAGATCACCGGGGGATATAACCTCAAAGCGAGGTATGTGATCCATACAGTAGGGCCTGTATGGTCCGGTGGCGGAAGAGATGAGCACGCACTCCTTGCATCATGTTACCGGGAGAGCCTCAACCTTGCCAGAGAATATAAAATCGGGAAAATTGCATTTCCGGGTATTTCTGTTGGAGTTTACCGGTTCCCCAAAGATCAGGGTGCATTTATTGCAGTGACAGAGATTAAGAGGTTCCTGTCGAAAAATAAATTCCCGCAGAAGGTTATCCTGGTAGCCTTTGACGATGCCAATTATGAATTATACCGGAAGTACCTCGATCAATGACTGCCTGGATCCGCACTGCCGGGAGATGGTTCTCCCTTGTCAAGTTCAGCCATACTGTATTTGCAATGCCCTTTGCACTTATCGGTTTCTCATTGGCTGTCGCCGCGAATGAGCATACGTTCAGCTGGAGATTGTTGCTTCTTGTCATACTTTGCATGATATTCGCACGCAATGCCGCCATGGGATTCAACAGGGTGGCCGACAGGAAATTCGACGCTCTCAATCCAAGAACCAGGAACAGGGAAATACCGGCGGGAGTAATCGGTTCAGGCGCAGCTGCATTATTCGTTATAGTTAACGCGATGCTGTTCATTGTTGCAGCGGGTTTCATAAACAGGCTGACACTCTGGCTTTCACCTATTGCACTCATAGTTGTGCTGGGTTACAGTTACACAAAAAGATTCACCTCGCTTAGTCATTTTGTTCTCGGGCTGGGATTAAGCCTTGCCCCTATCGGTGCATATATTTCAGTAACCGGGAAGTTTGACCTTTTACCCTTGATTTATTCATTAATTGTCATAACCTGGGTAGGCGGCTTCGATATTATTTATTCACTGCAGGATGATGATTTCGACAAATCAAACAAGCTGCATTCAATACCTTCAGCCACCGGCAGGAGAAAAGCCATAGCTATTTCTGTCGCCGTTCATTGCATATCTTTCCTTCTTGTTATAATCGCCGGAATTATGGGTGAGGCAGGATGGCTTTTCTGGGTCGGGGCTGCAATCTTCACTTCACTTCTCGTTTATCAGCATCTGCTCGTAAAACCTGATGATCTCAGCAGGGTGAATCTTGCCTTTGCCACTACAAACGGAATTGCCAGCATAGTGTTTTCCCTTTTTACGATTGCCGACCTGTTTTTTGTTTGAATAATTGTATTATATTTCCTTTTTTAACACGATTCACCGGGTAACCTTATGGGGGATATTATTGTAAGAGAGGTCGTCGACAAAAAGGACCTCACAGAATTCATTTATCTGCCGGAAAAAGTTCATAAAGACGAGCCTGAATGGCTTCCGCCAATATACGCCGATGAATGGCTGTTGTTTGACAGAAAAAAGAACAAATCTTACAAATACGCTGATACAATTATCCTTCTGGCATTTCGTGACGGAAAACCTGCCGGCAGGATAATGGGGATCATCAACAACAGGTACAATTCCATTCATAACGAGAAACACGGACGTTTCTGCTTTATGGAATGTTTTAACGATGCGGAAGTTTTTCATGCTCTTCTTGTGAAAGTCGAGGTATGGGCAAGGGAAAAGGGAATGGAGAAAATCATAGGGCCCCTTGGCTTCTCGGATAAAGATCCGCAGGGTTTCCAGATCGAAGGTTTCGAATACCCAATGTTCATGACATCACCCAACAACTCTCCCTATATGCCGCAGCTGATACTGGGAGAAGGTTATGAAAAGAAGATCGATCTTGTAAATTATCTCGGAAGCCTTCCTGAGACTCTGCCGCTTGTTTATCAGAAGGTGCTCGACAGGGTCGACAGGAATACCGGGTACAGGATTGTTGAATTCAATTCTAAGAAGGAGATCAGGCCATATATAATCAGGGTGCTGGAACTTATGAACCAGACATTTGAAGAAATATATGGTTTTGTGCCATTGAATGACGGAGAGAAAAAGGAATTCGCCGGACGGTATCTTCCGGTACTTGATCCCAAGTTCGTCAAGCTTGTCGAGACAAACTCGAATGAAGTTGTAGGTTTTGCAATAGGCATGCCCGATTTCAGCAAAGGAATAAGGGAAGCAAGGGGAAGATTGTTCCCTTTGGGAATATTCAGGATACTCAGGGACTCGAAACGGTCGAAAAAGCTCCTCATGATGCTTGGCGGGGTCAGGAAAGAGTACCGTGGCAAAGGCCTCGATGTGCTGATGGGCGTAAAAATACTGCAGTCAGGAATTCGTCATAAAATGACCAGCCTGGATAGTCACCTTGTCCTGGAAGACAATGCCAAGATGAGGGCTGAGTACGAAAGAGTCGGCCTGAAAGTGGTTAAGAAGTTCAGGATATACCAGAAGGACCTGAGGTGAATGAGAAAGGGGAAATGCCCATAGGCCAAGAGATAATTACAGACCCCAAGACTCCAAGACCCCAAGACTAAAACTTAAACATCAGCGAAACACCGAACAGCTCCTTGAACTGAATTCTTGCTGTTTTCTTTTCTGTTCCATCCTCGAGCTTTACCGGTAGCCCTCCTTCCATTACTGTAGTACGGGTGTCGTCGTCAAAGATCAGGTGCGTATTGAGCCGCAGGTCTGTGAACCAGTTAAG
>JBLNAO010000029.1:0-7603 GCA_050259395.1 Chloroflexota bacterium | reverse complement strand
CAGAGCTTTATCAACCGGTTAAGGGAAACACAGGTGTTTAAAATTGATTTTACTTCAGATCTTGAAGGAAGACTCGAAAGAAATGTGGAAGTAACCCTTTATCGTATAGTTACTGAAATGATCAACAATACGTTCAAATACGCCAGCGCTTCCAGGGTTTCTATCGAATTGAAATATTCGGCAGCAGATACGAAGGTTACCCTTGAATACAGCGATGATGGTAAGGGTTTTGATGTTGAAAAGGCGATCCTGAAGGGCAGAGGTCTTGGTATTTCCAACATCCATCAGCGTGTAAGGGCGATGAATGGTTATACTGTCCTCCGTTCGACACCGGGAAAAGGTGTTTACCTCCTTGTTGAGCTGGACAGCATTTTAATCAATACCTGAATGCTATGAAGCTGCAACTTCCGCCGACTCAAGGATCTTTTCAATGTCTACTCCATCTCCAAGAACATCTTTGAAAAGATCTCCTTCACGCTTCAGCCTGGCAACAGCATTCTTTATGGTGAAATCATTCATCTTCAAACCTTTCCTCACCTCATCCCAGTGAAGAGGCATGGAGACCGTTGCACCCGGCTTGGGACGCAAGGAATATGGTCCCGCCACCGTGGCCTCGGGACGGTTCTGCAGGAAGTCGATATACATCTTGCCGCCGCGGTTCTTAACAAACCTTTCAACGCTGGTGTACTCAGGGATGCGCTGATGAATAAGGTTGGCAATGAGCCTGCCGAACATCTGCGACTGGTCGTATGTGTATTTTGCAGCCAACGGTATGTAAACGTGGATTCCTGTTGAACCTGAAGTCTTTGGATACGAAGGTACTCCAAGCATGTCAAGCACCTTCTTTGTTTCAAGCGCGGCCTCGATCACCTGCTCGAAAGTATTCTTGTCGGGATCGAGATCTATAATGCAGAAATCAGGATAATCTTCTTTCTGAACACGGCTGAACCAGGGATTCATCTCGATACACCCGAGATTGGCCATCCACAGAAGAGCAGCTTCATCATTGCCGATGAGGTACTCCTTGTGCTCGCCATCGCTGGTGGTATAAGGGAAAGTAATAACCCACTCAGGTGATTTCCCCTTCACATTCTTCTGGTAAAAACTTTTGCCGGTAATGCCATTAGGGAACCTGTTAAGTGATTGCGGCCGGTCCTTGAGATAAGGCAGGATATAGTCAGCCACCTGGTAATAATAATTGATGAGATCACGCTTTGTATAACCTTCTTCAGGCCAGTAAACCTTGCTCAGGTTGGTGAATTTAAGATCATGCCCGTTAATATTCTTTACCTGCGACTCTTCTGTGGGATTAAGTAAAGTTTTCCTCGTTTTAGCTTCAGGGGCCTGCAGGAAAGAACGACCCGCATTCTGTTTTTTCGTCTCTTTTACATCTTCCTCATCCACAACCTCTTCGACCGGAATTTCCAGCTCCCTGATTACTTCAGTCGATTTTTTATCTGTCCTGAGCCCTTTGAATGAAGGATGCCTGAACACGCCGTCATCGGTCATTTCAGCATAAGTCACCTCACACACAAGCTCAGGTTTCAGCCAAACGGCTTCGGCATGTGGCGGGTTCGGCCTGAACCGCGATGGCTGGTTTACATCAGGCTCCATGGCAAATGGACTATTCTTAATAATGAGAGGCTTGAACTGCTTCATCATTTCCTTCTGCATGCTGTCATTGAAACCTGTCCCTACCTTACCCACGAACTGCAACCTGTCTTTTTCAAACACACCAAGAAGCAGAGCGCTGAAGAGCTTGTCTGTCCCCTCATTTATTGTGTACCCCCCGATTACAACCTCCTGCCTCTTATGAACCTTTATCTTCAGCCAGCTTTTTGACCTGTAACCCTGGGCATAAGTGCTCTCAGCGTTTTTTGCAATGATCCCTTCCAGGCCAAGATCCTCAGCTGCTTTGAAGAAGTCCTCGCCTTTTCCGGGGAAAACCTCGCTCAGCCTTATCCTGTCGTTTGTTTTGGGAAATATATTTTCCAGGATTGATCTTCTCTCTCTGAATGGAAGCGGCATAAGGTTCCGGCCTTCATACCAGAGAAGGTCGAAAATATACATTACAAGCTCTCCGTCAGATTCACTTCTCCAGTTCTGTAGGGCACCGAAATCAGAAACTCCTTTGGTGTTAAGCACGACAAGCTCACTGTCGAATATGGCATTCATGCTCCATCCTTTGAGCGAATCTGTCAGCGGGTAATATTTTTCCGTGAACGACTTTCCATTTCTTGAAAGAAGCTGCACATCGCCAGAATTAACTAGTGCAACAGTCCTGTAACCATCCCATTTAACCTCGAAAAGCCATTCATCACCATTAAATGGTTTATCTACAAGTGTCGCCAGCATAGGCTTCACAGTGGAAGGCAAATTTGTTGCCGGGGCTTTCTTCAGGATTGCCTCTGACTCTTTTGTCAGCTCATTTCTCACATCTGTTTTCTCACTTGATTTATCTCTTTCACCTTTCAGCCGGTTGCTGTGATGGACATTCATACTTGTCTTTTCAACCTCGTCGAGGGTTTTTCCTGACTGAACCGACTTATCGAGTTTTGTTACGTCTTCGTTCGAAGCATTCTCATCGTGCATCTTCATCAGGAACCAGCTGTTGTCCTCCTTGTCCTTGTATTTCACCAGGACATACTTTCCTTTGAGCTTTTTCCCGTGAAGGACGACCTTTACCTTGCCACTGTTAATGCCATGCAACAGACTTTTCTCTTGTTCATTTTTTGATTCACCCGGGAGATCGGCCGCTTCGTATGTGCCCTCATCCCATACAATTACAGTGCCGGCGCCATACTCTCCTTCAGGGATAATCCCTTCAAAGGTGCGGTAGTCATAAGGGTGATCCTCGACCATCATTGCAAGCCTCCTGTCGTCGGGATTGACTGACGGGCCTTTCGGTACAGCCCAGCTTTTCAGCACACCTTCCATCTCGAGCCTGAAATCATAGTGAAGCCTTGTTGCATCATGCTTCTGGACGACAAAATGAAGTTTCGCTGTATCGTGGCTTGCACCGCCGAAAGGCTCGGGAGTTATCTTCTTATTCCGTTTTTGCTTATATTTTTCGAGTGCCATTTTACGTGGTTTATTTAAAATTCTCAACATGAAATACAGATCAATTGTTCATACATATCCTCTGGTAGAATTTAAGAGCTATTCTCCTGAACCTCATCAACTTTAATTTGTTAATCACACATCAATCATACCTTCCTGAAAATGAAAAATCTTATACGGAGGATTACAATTACTGTTGACGATTATCGCTCAGTGATTCCAAGGATTGTTGTAGGATTGGTCTTTCTTTCAGAAGGGATACAGAAGTTTCTGTTTCCCGAGACTGTAGGAGCAGGCAGGTTTGCAAAGATAGGTTTCTCTGATCCTGAATTCACTGCCTTATTTGTAGCTGTATTCGAGATAACATGCGGAATTCTTGTTCTTGCGGGATTCCTTACAAGGATTGCAGCCATACCATTATTTATTATAATTCTTACTGCCATTGCAAGAACGAAAATTCCAATCCTTGAAGAAAAAGGGTTCTGGGAAATGGCACATGAAGCCAGGACCGACTTCGCCATGACTATGCTGTTGATCTACCTGTTCATCTATGGCTCAGGAAAAGCATCCTTAGACAGAGGTTTATAGATCTTTGCCAGGATTGTCTTCAGATCGACCGGATGACGTCCCAGGAGCATCTCAAGGTCCGAATATTCCGATTCAAAATATCCCTGGCTTATTCCATCAGCCCAGCCTATGATTCCCTTTATTGTTTCATCCGGAACTCCCGCCTTTTTCAGCGTTGAAGTGAAATCTCCTTTTGCAGGGCAGAAATATTTTATGTTTTTACCGGTTATCTCACTCAATATGGATGCAATCTCGTAGAAAGAATAATTATGGGTGTTGACCATGTAGTACGATTTGTTCTCATGACCGGTGCCTGCAACAATATAGGCAGTTGCCTCAGCCAGGTCAACGATTGAAGCGAAAGGTACCCTTCCGTCACCTGCCGGAAAATAAATACCTGTTTCAAGGACATCCTTGCCAAGGAACATAGGAAGTCCTTCAGCATAAAGTGCGTTTCTCAGGAAGGTGTACCTGACTCCGGTTTCTCTGATTTTTCTTTCGGTCTCAATGTGTGTCCTTGTTATGAATGCCACCGGATTGTCCAGTTCATCGTTCTTTCGCTCAAAACTGGTGTAAATAATATGTCCCACACCTGCTTCAACAGAAGCTTTGATAATATTATCATGCTGAACGTCGCGCTTATCTACTTCATTTCCGGAAACGAACAGCAATTTTTCAACTCCCTTGAAGGCACGGACCAGAGATTGATAATCGTCGTAATTTCCAATCCTGACTTCAACGCCGAGTTCATTCAGACCTGCAGCTTTTTCACTGTTGCGTGCAAGAGCAGTAATGTTCGGAGAAGGCACTCCGTTTTTCAGCATATTGCCGATGGTGGCAGCTCCGAGATGTCCTGTTGATCCTGTAACAAGTATCATTTTCCTGGTTTTATGTAATATCTATACAAAGTAAGATCGGAATTGTTCTTCATCTTTGTTCATCATAATCGTAATTGAAAAAAGTTACAGTTCTTAAACCCGGTACTGGACCGGGTACGTCTGAATATGAACAATCCCAAAATGCTCTTGTTAGTCTGATTAACCAGATTTGTAAAAATAATTATACTGGTAAACACTTTTTATTAGTTCAGCTATGGATAAAAGCATTACAGGATTGCATCATGTCACTGCAATGACATCTGATGCACAGGAAAATATTGATTTTTACGCGGGTATACTCGGACTCAGGCTTGTAAAAAAAACCGTCAATTTCGATGCTCCCGATGTATGGCATTTCTATTACGGTAACAGAAAAGGAGATCCCGGAACCCTCCTCACTTTCTTCCCTTTTCCGGGCATGCCCCGGGGACGCAAGGGAAACGGGCAGGTTACAGTCACTTCATTTTCGGTTCCGGAGAAAGCATTTGATTATTGGATCAGGCGGTTCACCCTTTTCAATATCACCTTTGTAAAACCACAGGAAAGGCTCAATGAAGTTTTCCTCTATTTTGAAGATCCCGATGGATTGGGCCTCGAGCTTGTTGCGGCCGCAAATGATGATCGTGAAGGATTCACTTATGGGAACATTCCCGAAGAGTTTTCAATAAGGGGTTTTTACGGCGTGACGCTTAATGAGGAATATCATGAACGTACTGCAGGCTTGCTGATGGGACAGCTGGACCATGAGCTCATTGCTGAAAAAAGCAACAGGTTCAGGTTCTCGGCTGGGGATGCTCCTTATGGTTTTACGGATATACTCCATTCACCCGATGCATACCACAGTCGTGGCGGATCGGGAACTGTGCATCATGTTGCATATGCCACGATTAACGATCAGTCTCAGCTCGAATTAAGAAGTAAGCTGCTCGATGGCGGAATAGTTAGCCCGACACCTGTTGTCGACAGGCAGTATTTTCATTCGATCTATTTCAGGGAACCGGGAGGAGTATTGTTTGAAGCTGCAACGTGCGATATTGGTTTTACACTCGATGAGTCTGAAGAAAACCTCGGAAGCGGAATAAAGCTTCCTGCATGGGAGGAAAAAAACCGCCATGTAATAGAGTCCAGGCTCCCTCATGTTGAACTCGATATAGACAGATTCACCGATGCACAGGTACAGCATAGCTGAAGATGGAGCATCCCTTGAAACGGCAGCGAATGCTCTCGTTCTGCTTCATGGAAGAGGTGGAACCGCTGAAGATATAATGATGCTGGCAGATGAGTTCTGCGATGACACTTTCTATATTGCTGCTCCCCGGGCAACAGGAAATTCATGGTATCCGAACTCCTTTCTTTCACCTGAGGACAGCAATGAGCCCTGGCTCACTTCAGCATTGCAGACAGTTAAAAGGTTGGTGAATGATATTTCAGAGCACGTGCCAACGGAAAAAATTTTCATAATGGGTTTCTCGCAGGGAGCATGTCTTTCACTCGAATTCGCAGCAAGGAATCCCGCGGCCTGGGCAGGTATTGCAGCATTCTCTGGCGGACTGATCGGTGAAATGATCAGACCTGAAAAGTACAGTGGTTCATTTCCCGGCACAAAGATCTTTATCGGCAACAGCGACACAGATCCTCACATTCCGTTTTTACGTGTAAAGGAATCAGCTGAGCTTCTCATGAACCGTGATGCGGATGTTTTGCTCAGGATCTATCCGGGGATGGGGCATACAATTACACAAGAGGAGATTGGAGATGTTAAGAGGTTTTTTTCATTTCTGTGAGCCTCCGTTGTGTTCTGTATAAGTTTTCAGGGTTGTTTAAAAAAATATCTCTCTCAAGAAACATTTTTTCCGCCGGTCTTGTTAATAGTGTAGCAATCTGAAGAAGGATTTCCGGAAAAACTGCATCAAAATGAAAACTTCGACATTCTACCTGGTAAGCTTATTGTTTATGAGTGTAGCTTTCATAACAGACAGTTGTGACAAAAAGATAAAGGGCTGCACCGATCCCGACAGCACCACCTACGATGAACAGGCTGAAAAAGACGACGGTAGCTGCAGGTACGAAGGTTATGCAGTGATCTGGTACGGGCAGGAAGCTACAAAAGGACTGACCGCCGACGGGGCAACTGCTCTCACCTTCTATATCAACGGCGAAGTGGTGGGATCTTCAGCTGCAAGTGTATACTGGGCATCAGAACCCGGTTGCGGAGATGACGGAACAATAAGCATCACACAGGATCTTGGAAGGGAAAAAACCAGGAAATTCACACTCAGCGTGAAGGATCAGGATGATTTCGAATACTGGAAAACTGACATAACTCTTGAAGGTAATGCATGTCTGGCGCTTGAGCTGACCTGGTCATCAAGGAAAAAGAAATAAATGAATTCTTTATGGAAAATGGAATAACCATCCCACTTATAGTCATCATCATACTAGCGGTACTTGTATTACGGTTTGTGGCTCGCCTGTTCCTTAAGCTGATACTTGTTATCATACTGGCTGCTGCAGCCATATACATGTTTATGAAAGCCGGAGTGATATGAGCTGGGAACCGAGATGCGCTGCCCGGAAGACACAAAATGCCGATGTGAGAATTATCAGGGCTATAGCAACCATGAAGATACGGTTAATCCTGTAGCTGAACTCTTTTTTGATTTCGGTCAAAGCAAAAAGCACCATCTCAAATCTTGTCAGAAAAAGATGGACAATCTGGAGTAGCAAACCCAGGAATGCTGTTCTGATGGTCCACTCAGCCAATCTCTCATGAACTCCCATTATAATAGCTGCACGCTCAGCCAAACCTGCAGTGTATGGTTGAAAGTTACGGCTCGAAATGATAGCAGCTGATAGACCTGCAAGTATAAGCAGGAAAACAATCCAGGCTATGTCTTTTTTGAACAGGAATACATTCAGCAATTGGAGCAGCCCTGCAAAAAGTATCAGAAGAACGGCCACGTTAACCACCATGGGATGCAATGTGGGGAATTCGGCTGATCCAGCCATAACACCGTACTTGTCATACTTTATGTCCTCAATTTTCTCTCCCATTGTGTCGACCTTCACCGTGGTATTGTCAGAGACTTCTTTCTTCA
>JBLNAO010000028.1:0-3574 GCA_050259395.1 Chloroflexota bacterium | reverse complement strand
TGCTGGCAGGCTGCACCGAAACCATACCCGACCTGAAAGGGAGCCTTGTCGGTTACATCAGGTCGCTCGACGAATTTGCCAGGTTCAACAATGATGAGGAGGGATTTGAAGTGAGCGTCAGGGGTGTGGATTATTACATTACACACACTGATAAAAACGGCAGGTTTGAGTTCGGTGATCTTCCGGCAGGCACTTATGAACTCTCTGTTTACAAGACCGGTTATGGAATGATAAAGGAATATTCAGTCCAGCACCTGGGCGGTGCCCCGACAATTCTGCATCTGTCTTCATCTGTAGTTGATAAATATTACCTCTATAGGATACCGCTCACCAGGATTTCTGAAGTTTCTGTTGCAAACGGCACTATAACGGCAAAATTCGATTTCGCATCATATGTGCCTGAAGTGATGTCCATCCAGGTATTCTATTCCGATATAGAAGGATTCTCAGAAAAAGATATAAAGGTGAATTTACACTACAACCTAAGGAAAAATGGTGATTGGTACACGGCTGGATTTTATTCCAAAAGCTTTCCTTTTAACGCTGGTCATAAGATCTATCTGCGGGCATGTATACGTAATTGGCAGTCTGACGGCATAAGCTTCTATTATGATCCGGAACTTGGCAGGAACGTCTACCCGAACCTTGGAGCGGAATCAGATGAGTCGTCATTTATCCTTGGTCAATAGATGAGGACTGTTCTTATCATATTGTCGATTGTTTCAGCAACTGTGGGGGCCGGTTGCAAAAAAGAGCTTATAACCGGATCCGTAAGGGGTATAATAACTTCGTATGATCAATACAATTATACAGCAGCTGACCAGTCGGGTGTCGAGATAACGTTTTTCAGGGATTCTGTTCCAGCCGGTACTGCAACAACTGACACGCAGGGCAGGTATTCGATGGACGATCTCGAATACGGGAACTATATGGTGGAATACAGGAAGGATGGTTACATTATGTCCTATGAAAAACGGGGATTCAAACACGTCGGAGGAGGAGCCCCTTATTACTCCAATTTCGGACTTTATGAAGTGCCGGGATTCAGCATCCACCTTGACAGTATCGGGCTATTCAGAGATTATTATTTTTATATCCATCTTAAAATTGATGGCGATACGGTTCTGAAATCAAAATACCAGTCATCTTCATATTTCATTGCGTTTGTTTCAGATTCTCCTGATGTCTCAAAGGTGAATTACAGAAGCAGGGGCAAAGGGTACTTTACGGCCTGGTTAAGTTTTCCATATAATATCCCGGTACCGGTTTGCGGAATTATCGGAGACATTGAAGATATAGATTACAGGCTGTCATCATTTGATTCGATTTACATGGTTGTTTATCCTTTGTCAGGCGGTCAAGGTTATAATTTCGATCAATATCTTGATGGAGCTCTTGGTCAGCCTTCAAATGTTCTTAAATGTAAATTACCCGACAGATGATCAGAACCATATCAGTCCAGTTGCTGACAACTCTGATGTTGCTTTCTTGCGGGAAGATTCCGGAGGTTGTCAATAATGAGGGTAAAATTTCGGGTTATGTCAGGGATGACCGGTGGAAAGAACTTTCCGACGTCATTGTAAAAGCCTGTGGGCCGTATGGTGAATCAACTGCAGTGACAAACAGTGAGGGTTTTTACGAATTTTCCGGAATGGGTAACGGCAGTTATTATCTTGAATTCAGCAGGAACGATCTTGGGATCAGAAGGATGTATAATTTAAGGATCTTCAGCGGCGAAGCTGTTAAGGCAGATATGACACTTTATGCCCTTCCGGGAAGTTTCAGAATGCCTGTGTTCAAGAGAGCCTACATCGGCTCACGGCCAAGAAGCTTTCCTGCAGAAAACTGGATATGCATCGAGACCAATGTTACATCGATAAACAGGGAACGATACAATTATGGCTTTGATATAGTACTGTTTTTAAGCAGGAACCAGGATGTTACAATTGACAGGTATGATGTTATATTTCCCCAGTGGGACGGCATGTTCTGGGATGATCCGATTATTCTCTATTTATATCCTTCAAGGTTGCCTTTTAAAAAGGGTGAAGAAATTTATGTAGTTGGTTATGCCGGCAATAAAAACGAAAATCCCGATAAGCTGGATCCCTATACAGGCAAACCTGAATTTTCAACCTTTGACAGGGCAAGACACACCAACATCGTTAGTTTCTCCATGCCCTGAAAAGTCATAACTTTTTCCTTTTGCCTTTTTCCTTTTTCCTTCATATATTTGATCATGTTTCGTTAAACAGGTTCATTAATGTGCTGATCCATGGTCATAAAAACATTTGCCAGCGCGGTGAACGGCATCGATGCTGTAACCATAACTATTGAAGTCAATATTTCAAGAGGAATAAGGTTTATGCTTGTGGGATTGCCGGATGTTGCCGTGAAGGAGAGCCAGCAGAGGATTGAATCTGTTTTCAGGGTTCTCGGTTATCAGTGGCCCGGGAAACAGGTGCTGATCAATATGGCTCCTGCAGACATAAAAAAGGAAGGATCTTCCTATGATCTGCCCCTTGCAATTGGGATTCTCGCTGCCAATGACAAAGTACTTCCCGGTAAGCTGGAATCGTTTGTTCTTATGGGTGAGCTTTCGCTTGATGGCACCCTGCAGCCTGTCAAGGGGATTCTTCCGATAGCACTGAGGGCAAGGGACGAAGGCTTCAAAGGTCTTGTAATTCCGAAGAAAAATGAGCGTGAAGGTGCGGTTGTCGAGGGTCTCGATGTTTACGGCATGGAAAACATAAACGATGTTGTGGATTTCTTTAACGGCACCAGGAAATTTGACCCTGTGAAGGTCGATCTGAAAGGGATTTTCGATAATGAGGCCAACAAGTATGACGTTGATTTTTCTGACGTCAGGGGTCAGGAGAACGTCAAGCGCGCTCTTGAGGTGGCAGCTGCAGGCGGCCATAATCTGGTAATGTTATAATAGTTTCTACATCTTAACATAGCCCTCTTCAGTTTTTACAAACCCCGCTGGCTTGGGGAAAGCATCTATTAAAAAAGTACCACCATCTTTATTCAGCCTTAATGCTCGGCGTTGGCCGGTGCGAAAGAATATAGTAATAGTTTGTCCATCGAGATTTACCTTAATTTTATCAACTAACCTCATTATATGAGCACGAAGACTGGTTCGTATGCTAATTCTTTTTTCGTCATTAACTTCAAGCTCATTCATTCGGACTATTAACTCTGTGATATTTTTCAATTGCTCTTCAGTGGCTTTAGGTGCACTTTCCTCTGACTTAATTGTATTTTCAATAAATTTTTGCTCAACCATAAATGATTTTATTAAATCATTGTGCTTCGATATTGTGTTTGCTAGCGTTTTTCTTGTGTCTCGGTCAGATATATCACCCATAGTTTCAGTCAAACGATCTATTTTACTTTGAAGTGATCGAATTTCTTCTCTTATGGATTGTTCTCTTTTATGCAATTCTTGGAGAGTAGATGCTTTCTGCTTTACATCTGGTAAGATATCCGTTACATCCAATCCTTGACAGTACCTCAGAAAATTGTCCTCAAACATCTTGTAATGTATTTTTGCCTTCGTGCATCCGCCCTG
>JBLNAO010000027.1:0-11413 GCA_050259395.1 Chloroflexota bacterium | reverse complement strand
TTATTCTTCGATATTATGAGTCCATCCGCAGGGATGCCTTTGTAAAAAACTGAGATTTCAACTGTATCATTATCTGCTTTCCCCGAAAAGAATGTCAACTTATCATGCCTGTGATTCCATGCCACAGTCTTTCCTGAAATTGTAACATTTGTTACAATCATGCCTTTGCCATCACGTCCTTGGTTGGACAGATCAAAGGATAAAGAATCAGTATGTGCAAGATATTTTACCAATATTGTTGATCTTCCTTCTATCCTGTCTGTCGAATCGTTGAGAGACAGTGAAAAGCCATAGTGAATAACATCAATGTGTGTATTACGGGGATATCCGTCCTTTGCAGAAATAACAGCAGGAATGATAATGAAGATCAGGAGGTATAATGACCTTTGAAATCTATTCATTGTTCTGAACTTTCACTCTTTGTACCACTTTCTTCTGAAGGCTTACCACATAAACACCGGCAAAAATCAGGCATGCCGAAACAACCATCACCGCATCGATATGGTCCTGTCCGAGAAGTGTTGCAACATAAGCGGCGATGACAGGCTGAAGATAGGTGTATGTGCTAACAATTGTAGGACTGACTCTTCTGAGGCCAAAGGAAAGAAGCAGGTAGCCGAGGAACGTTGCGAAAAACACCACAAAGCCAATCTCCAGCCATGCTGCAGCAGTTATGGCTGACCAGTTTGTTGCAATGAACTCTCTGTAACCGATCGGTATGTTAATGAACATGCCAAAAAGGAAAGTCCATTTCATAACCGTCACCGGGTGATATTTCTCCAGCATCCTCTTTATTACCACAGTGTAAAAAGCCCAGCTGATGGTGTTGATCAGCGTAAATACATCGCCAAGGAAGGTGGAGCTTGACACATCAGGCGTCCCGTTTTTTAGAATAAGTATGATCACACCGGCAAAACCTATCGCAAGTCCTGTCCCTTTCAGAAAAGTGATCTTTTCCTTAAGTATAATGGCAGCAAACAGGAAGGCGAACCCGGGATTCACCGACATGATTATGGATGAATTGATGGGCGATGTAAGTGCAAGTCCCGCAAGGAACAATGCCTGGTTTATTACAACGCCGAAAATAAATATTGAAGCTATATAGAGCAGGTCTTTTTTCTCAACTTTTTCCTTTGGAATGAACAGGCTTGCTGCCCAGAAAATAATTGCCGTCGAAACGCTTCTGACGATGAGAAGGGAGAATGGCTTGATGAATTCAGGCATCACCTCCTTACCGAAAATGACATTAAGTCCGTAGATGATGTTCGCAGCCAGAAGAGCAAGGTGGGCCCTGGTGTTTACCCATCTTTTTTCCATAAAATGAATTTGAAATGCAAAAGTAGTTAAATTTAAGGACCAAAATGCCCTCACGTTGATTTTCAGGCAGCAACACTCAATCGTTTCTTTAACTTTGCATCGGATAATTAACTATAAGAAAAACCATGAAGAAGATATCCCTCATAAGCGGCGGCACAAGCGGTTTGGGGCTTGAAATTGCAGCACGACTGGTGAAATCAGGCAAGAATGTGCTGGTGCTGGGCCGCAGCACTGATAAAATATCTGCTGCAACCATTAGATTGAAGTCTCTCCCCGGAGGTTCTTTTGCCGCAGCGCTGAAGTGCAATGTTGGGAAAGAAGAAGATGTCAATAATATCGGACAATGGCTTAAAGATGAAGATTTCTCAGTGGAGTATCTCTTCAACAATGCAGGATCTGGTCTTTTCAATCCGGTGCACAAAGCTACATCCACCCTTATCGACAGGGTGTTTGAAGCAAATATCAAAGGCATGATCCTGCTGACTTCATGTGTACTCGGCATGACCCCACCTGATGAGGAACTGACGATAGTAAACATCATGTCCACCTCGTCGCTCTATGGCAGGGCTGAGGAATCAATTTACTGTGCTGCCAAATGGGGCGCCAGGGGATTCACGGAATCGCTGCGCACGGAACTTAAAGGAACAAAAAGAAACATCATTGCGGTATACCCCGGCGGGATGAGGACAGATTTCTGGAAAGCTCCCGGTCAGAACAGGGATGTCAGCAACTTCATGGATCCTGCTGAAGTGGCTGAAAAGATTGTAAATGCGGTAAGCGTTACGGACAGGATGTTCGTTACGGATATAACGATCAACCGGAAAAGTTAAATATTTAAGATATCAGGATAGCCTGTTCTTGTAATCCTCGTAGCCGAATTCCCTTATAAGCCTGAATTTTCCTTCATTGGTCCATAAGCCAATGGATGGATGGTGAACACCGTTGAAAGTTGTTGTTTTCACCATGGTGTAATGGATCATGTCGAGAAAGATTATCCTGTCACCCGGCTTAAGCTCCTGATCGAAAGACCAGTCACCCATAACATCACCCGAAAGGCATGAGTTGCCCCCCAGCCTGTATGACGGCTTTCCTTCTGCAGGTTCGATTGCACCTAAGATCGCAGGCTTGTAAGGCATCTCGAGACAATCGGGCATGTGGGCTGTAAAAGAAACATTAAGAATTGCCGTCCTTATTCCTTGATTTTCAACAACGTCCTCAATTGTGGAAACCAGTTCACCTGTTTCCCAGGCGAATGCGCTCCCTGGCTCAAGTATCACATGAATGCCCCACTTCTCTCTGAACGCCCTGATTATCTTTATCAGATGAGCGGTGTCATAGTTCCTGCGTGTCATCAGATGACCGCCGCCCATGTTTATCCATTTTATCCTTCTCAGATGCTGACCGAATCTTTCTTCCACAACTTTCAGCACTTTTTCAAGAGCGTACGAATCAGATTCGAACAGAACATGAAAATGCAGGCCCTCAATCCCTTCCGGCAAACTACCACCAAGCTGTTCCGATGTTATGCCGAGTCTCGATCCGGGCGAACATGGGTTGTACAATCCGGTACTTATTTCGGAAAACTCCGGGTTGATCCTCAAACCTGCTGAAATCTTTTTCGAATAGTTTTTTAAAATATCCGAAAACTTTCCGTATTGAGCCAGTGAGTTAAAAGTAACGTGAGAGCTGTAATGAAGAATTTCCTGAAAGTCGGATTCACTGTAAACAGGTGAGTAGGTGTGTGCCGGCACTCCTATTTCCTCGTAGCATAACCTTGCTTCATCGACCGAGCTTGCTGCTGCACCCCTTATGTATTCCCTGAGTATGGGGAAAACGCCCCACATGGCAAACCCTTTGAAAGCAAGTATTATCTCGGCACCGGATTCATCGGAGACATGTTTTATAAGAGAAAGATTCTTGCGAAATCTTTCCTCGTCGATCACGTAACAGGGGGATGGGACTTTGGTGTAATCTATCATATATCATTTCTTTCACTGTACGACCTCTTCCAAGGGGTAAAATTTCTGAATAATCCTCAATTGTCTCCCTCTCACACAGGGAGAGGGAGATTCAGAAGGAGAGGTCTTAAACGAAGCTAATTCTCACAGTTCAAGATCCACATCATGCAGCTCAACCCAGGGAAGGCCAAGCCTGTTAAGTTCAGCCATGAAAGGATCGGGATCGAACTCCTCAACATTGAAAACTCCCGGTTTCTTCCAAAAACCTTTAAGATACATCATTGCGCCAATTGCCGCAGGGACGCCCGTAGTATAGCTCACCGCCTGCGTTCCGGTCTCCTTATATGCATCCTCGTGGTTGCAGTTGTTGTAGATATAATAGGTCTTCTCTTTTCCATTCTTAATCCCTTTTAACCGGCAGCCTATTGAAGTTTTCCCTTTATAGTTTGCGCCAAGATCCCCCGGGTTCGGAAGAACGGCTTTCAGGAACTGGATGGGTACAATCTCCCTTCCTTCATACATTACTGGTTCGATCCCCGCCATACCGATATTCTGAATAACCCTCAGGTGCGTAAGATATTCCTGCCCGAATGTCATCCAGAAACGGGCATGCTTTATCGTGGGGAAGTTCTTAACGAGCGATTCAAGCTCTTCGTGGTAAATAATGTACGATTCTTTCGGACCGATTTCAGGATAATTGAGCGGCTTGTGTATTTCATGAGGCTGAGTCTCCACCCATTTGCCATTTTCCCAGTATTTGCCTTTCTGGGTCACTTCCCTGATATTGATCTCGGGGTTGAAATTGGTTGCAAAAGGTTTGCCGTGATCGCCTGCATTGCAATCAACAATGTCGAGATAATGAATTTCATCGAAATGGTGTTTTGCAGCATATGCAGTGAATATCGAAGTAACTCCCGGATCAAAGCCGCAGCCGAGAATAGCCGTTATGCCGGCATTTTTATATTTGTCCCTGTAAGCCCATTGCCAGCTGTATTCGAAATGTGCTTCTTCGGGCGGTTCGTAATTGGCTGTGTCGAGGTATGAAACCTTTGTTTCGAGACAGGCATCCATTATATGAAGGTCCTGGTAAGGCAAAGCAACATTGACGACCAGGTCAGGCTTATATGAATTTATAAGCTTCACCATTTGCGAAACATCGTCGGCGTCCACCTGTGCGGTTTTTATACGGTCCTTTCCAATCTTTCCGGCGATGGCGTCGCATTTCGATTTGGTACGGCTGGCCAGCATAATTTCGGTGAAAACTTCAGGAAGCGATGCCATTTTATGAACTACTACAGTCCCCACTCCTCCTGCACCGATCACAAGTACTTTTCCCATGACAATTGAATTATTCTGTGGATTAAAAAAAGTCTGTAAATATAACATTTTAAAATGACCCTTCCTATGACAGTGCCTGCAGGCTTGGGTGGAACTGCACAATTCTGTATATATTTGTACCTGGTTTGCTGAACGGCATATGAAGCTTTTTAATCCCCTTCTGATAATAAAGATCCTGAGTACCATTCTTTTAATAGAATGCGGGGCGTTTCTCATGTGCCTTCCCGTTTCGTATATTTTTGATGAGCCTAAGGGACCGTTCTTATGGTCGTCGGGCATCTGCTTCCTTATTTCACTTGTATTCTCATTGATTTCACAAAAAGCTGAAAGCGGAAGATTCAGCAACCGCGACGGATACCTGGTTGTGGCTCTTGCCTGGCTTTTCTTCCTGGCTCTTGCAACTTTACCCTATATAATCAGCGGCGTCATACCAAAATTCATCGATGCATTTTTCGAAACCAGTTCAGGCTTTACCACGACTGGCTCGACAATTATACCGGACCTTAATATTGTTCCGAAATCCATTATGTTCTGGAGAAGTCTCACTCATTGGATCGGAGGCCTGGGTATTATTGCACTTGTCATAATAATTCTGCCATCATTGAAGGTTACCGGTTACCAGCTTTTTACTCTTGAATCATCCCTGAAGGAAAAAATACATCCAAAAACAAAGGCAATCGGTTTCAGGATACTCTTCATCTACTTAGGACTCACGGCTGCACAGATATTGTTTCTTATTCCCGGGGATATGGACTGGTTCGAGAGTGTCTGCCATAGTTTTGCGACTGTAGCTACCGGTGGATTTTCGTTGAAGAACGACAGCATTGTCTCGTATTCTGCATATAGTCAGTATGTTATAATGGTTTTCATGTTCCTGGCCGGAGTCAGCCAGGTTGTATACTATTATATTTTCAAAGGAAATTTCCACAAGGTAAGACACAACGAAGAGCTGTGGTTTTATCTGCTTATTACTGTCATGGCCGGAGTGCTTGCCAGCTCAATATTGCTTTCAAAAACTTCTTTTACCCCGGAGCATGCAATAAGAGAAGCTTTTTTTAATGTAATCTCGATCATCACCACAACAGGTTTTGCCTCGGCTGATTACCTTTTCTGGCCTGTATCAGGGACTCTTCTCCTGTTCCTTCTTCTTTTTGCAGGAGCAAGCACTGGCTCGACCACCGGAAGCATCAAAATGGCAAGGCACATCATTGTCATCAAGTCGATTAAATCCGCTTTCGTGAAACTCATCCATCCCAACGCGCTTCAGAACGTAAGATTCAACGAGAAGCTTGTTTCGGAAAAGACCTGTGTATCAATAATTTCATTTGTAATTCTTTATCTCTTCATATTCCTTATTGGTTCAATACTGATTGTAATTACAGGATCGGATGTTGTAACAGCGGCGAGCGGTGTTGCGGCATCACTGGGTAATGTGGGGCCCGGACTTGCACTTGCAGGTCCGATGAGCAACTATGCACATTTTCCGCAGACAGCAAAAGTTATTTTCAGCCTGCTGATGATTATCGGCAGGGTCGAGATTATAGCGATACTTACATTATTTACCAGTTCGTTCTGGAAGCTTTGAGATTTCCCTGGCATGCTCAAGGTTTTCGGGTGTGCCAATGTCGCCCCAATAGCCCTCATCATAGATATAAGAGTATATCTTTTGTCGTTTTGCAAGCCTGAGGTAAAGGGTTGTCATTGTGTAAACACCTTCGCTCATGAATTTGAATATGTGTGGTTCAACAACATGAATTCCCGAGAAACCTATCTCCTCAAGCTTTCCGTTTTTTCTCGAAATCAGTATCTCCTCTCCCGTTGCATTATTTCTCCAGCCTTTAAGAAGCCCGTCCCTGTTGATCAGCAGGAACCTGTTTCCCTGCCTGTGCCTGGTTGCAAGCGTGGCAATGCCATCATTTCCCAGATGGAACCTGTACAAAGCAGTCAGGTCAAGGTCTGTTACGATATCCACATTGTATACCAGGAATGGTTTGTCATCAAAGAAATTTCTCGCTTTGAAGAGTCCCCCGCCGGTTTCGAGAAGTTGTTCTCTTTCATTTGAAACTGTAATTGAATAACCCTCCATTCTGAGTTTTTCAACCTCCTCTTCAACCATGTCGGCAAAATGATGCACATTGACCAGAATATCATTGAAGCCATGCATATAACAACGTTCCACTGCTATCCGGAGTGCCGTTTTGCCATTAATATCCACAAGGGCTTTTGGCATGCTGCCGGTGATTGTCCCGAGCCTTGTTCCTTTTCCGGCAGCGAAAATCATTGCTTTCATACCGTTTTATAGCTTTCTTTAAGATTTCTGAACATCGTTGTACGCGGAATAGCCTTTAATGTGGCGTATAATTCGGGAGCCTGGAGATGGTCTGATGCCGATTCTGATATTTTCGTCAGCAGTTGCACGCCCGGGACTATGCTTTCGACAAAAGTCGGCTTTTTTTCATATAGCCCCCTGAAGCCGAATGCACCAAGAGCCTGCATCACTCTTATCATGCTGAAACCGGTATAGTAAGCCCTGAACTTTCCCCTGTCCTCTCCGGTAAGGGCACAGAAGTTTTCAATATAATAAGCAAGAAGCTCTTCCCTGTCATCATCGGACATGGGTATTTTTGCATCGTACAGCATTGAAGCGACATCGTATTGAGGTGCACCCTTTCTTCCTCCCTGGTAATCGATGAACCATGGGTCATTTCCTATTACCATCACGTTTGCAGTCTGGAAATCCCTGTAGAGGAAATAATCCTGGCCTGTCTCAAGGAGAAAATCGGCCAGCGCGTTGAAATCCCGCTCGAGATGCCGTTCATTGAAAGGTACTGCAAGAAGCTTCAGAAGCATATACTTGAAATAATTCAGATCCCACATCATCGATTGCCTGTCGAAGCTGCGGTGGGGATAGCAAAGGTCGAGATCCAAACCCTGGATCCCATTCACCTGGAATCTGATCAGGTAATCGAATATTTTCCTGTACAGGTTCTTCGTCTCAGGGTTGAAATCGTTGATATCGATCCTCCTGTGAAGCCAGGTGTAAAGATTATCATCCCCCAGATCGCGAAGGTAATAGACAAACTTTTCAGGCAGGTACCCGTAAATTTCAGGCACCGGAAGTCCCAGTTTGAGGAAGTGCCGTGTGAATCCTATAAAAGCTTCATTTTCTTCATGATTGGCATTATATGCGCCTATAACTGATCTCGAACCGTCCTTGATCCTGAAATACCGGCGGTCGGAACCCGACCTGGGAAGTGCGCTTACCGCGACGCCTGAAGCACCAAACAGTTCCCTGTAACCTTCTGATATAACATTTATCTCATCCATAATTATTCCTTTCGGGGTTCAGGGTTCCCTGTCCGTATAGCGTGTTAATTATTCTAAATCAGCTTTGTACTACAATGGAAACAAAAAAAGTCAGTCCATTGTTTTTCAACGCATTCTATAATACAAAATTACGAATTAATAACAAATTGACATGCATTGTAACTTACAACGATTTAATTAATATTTTTGCGTGAAGGGTGCCACAACCCCAAGTTATCCGTTTGAATATGATCCTTGTCGCCGACAGCGGTTCAACAAAAACCGAATGGAGAAGCATGGATGAAGGAATCCAGGGAAAATCGCATTTTTCCACAGGGATAAATCCTTTTTTCATGACCTCCGATGATATTTTTGATCATCTGAATTCAGAGTTGAAGGATATTGAATCAAGATCTTTCAGCAGAATTTATTTTTATGGTACAGGTTGCAATGGTGAAGCAAGAAACAACACAGTGAAGCAGGCTCTCAATAAATTTTTCAATGCGAAGGAAATAAACCCTGCAAGCGACCTTCTCGGTGCGGCACGTTCACTTTGCCAGGATGAGCCGGGCATTGCATGTATAATGGGGACAGGCTCAAATTCATGTTATTATGATGGCAGACAGATTGTTGCAAATGTTGCTCCGCTCGGCTACATACTTGGAGATGAAGGTGGTGCAGCCGTTATCGGGAGGAAACTCGTTTCGGCAGTACTGAAGAAGCAGGTGCCACAATACGTGATTAAATTGTTTTTTGATACATATAAAATTTCGCAGGCTGAGATCCTCGAATGTGTATATATGAAGCAGTTCCCAAACAGGTTTCTGGGTCAGTTCGCAAAGTTCATACATGCAAACTCTGATATACCGGAATTGAGAGAAATAATAACATCCAGCTTCCGGGAGTTTATTGTAAGGAATATCATGCAATACCCGGAAGCAGTTTCATTGCCTGTTCATTTCACCGGCAGCATAGCCTTTTATTTCAGGGAAATGCTCGAAGAATCATTGAATCGGAATAATCTTACTCCCGGCATTATTACACTCTCCCCGATGGAGAATCTGATAAAATATCACATGCAAAACAAAGATCTCCAATGACTAACCAGGATCCTTCAAGACAAAACATAAGCATAACAGAATCCCCGTCGAATTTCGACAATCTCGAAAACATGTCCGTTCACGAGCTTCTTGTCAATATAAACAGGGAAGACGCAACTGTTCATATTGCCGTTAAAGAAGCTCTTCCCCAGGCTGAGAAACTCATAACGCAGATCATTCCAAGAATGCAGCAGGGTGGCCGTATATTTTACATCGGGGCAGGAACAAGCGGACGACTGGGGATAATAGATGCATCGGAAGTTCCGCCCACATTCGGCGTCCCTCATGAACTGGTGATAGGCATGATTGCAGGAGGCGACAGCGCCATACGCCGGGCAGTGGAATCAGCAGAGGACGACCCTGAAAAAGCATGGAAGGAGCTGAAGTTATTCAATATCAACGAGAAGGATACTGTAATTGGCATAGCGGCCTCAGGCACAACACCATATGTTGTAGGAGGTGTTTCAAGGGCCAGGGAGAATGGCATTCTCACAGGGTGCATAACATGCAATCCCGGCAGCAGGCTTGCAGAAGCAGCTGAAATACCGGTTGTTGTTGTCACCGGCCCGGAATTCGTTACCGGCAGCACCAGGATGAAAGCGGGAACAGCCCAGAAGATGGTCCTTAATATGATCACTACCTCGGTCATGATCAAGCTTGGCAGGGTAAAGGGCAACAAGATGGTGAACATGCAGCTTACCAACAGAAAACTTATAGAAAGAGGCACAAGGATGATTGTCGAGGAGTTAAATATACCAAAAGAAGCGGCAAAAATGCTTCTTCTTCAGCACGGGTCGGTAAAAAAGGCGCTCGATGCATTCAGGCAAAATCAGGATAAATAGAAAAACGATATGCTTAAAAAATCTCTCATAAGGCTCTTAATTATCATTCTGTTTTCTTCCGCATCTTATGCTTTAAGAGCTCAGAATGCAGAACCGCCATACCTTAAGTATATTAATCATCCGTGGGTTGATTCCGTGTTCAAAACACTGAACACAGAACAGAAAGTTGCGCAGCTTATTTGGCTTGCAGCATACTCCAACCGCGATCTTGAATATGAGATCAATCTCAGCAATCTGATTAGTAAGACAGGAATAGGCGGACTCATCTTCTTCCAGGACGATCCGGTGAAGGAAACCGAGATGATAAATTATTTCAGGAAGATATCGAAGGTTCCTTTGATGATAGGAATGGATGGGGAGTGGGGAACCGGGATGCGCCTGAAAAACGTGGTGCGGTTCCCTTACCAGATGACTCTGGGGGCTATCAGCAATGATTCTCTCATATACAGGATGGGTGAAGCGGTTGCCGGGCAGTTCCTCAGGGCAGGAATAAATGTCAACCTTGCACCTGTGGCCGACGTGAATAACAACAAAAGGAATACGGTTATCAATTACAGGTCGTTTGGCGAAAATCCGGCAAATGTCTCGGCCAAAGCGGCCATGTACATGAAAGGGATGCAGGATAATGGCATCTTTGCCGTTGCCAAGCATTTCCCGGGTCATGGCGATACCGAGACAGACTCGCATCTCGACCTTCCTGTTATAAAACATTCAAGAGAAAGGCTCGATTCGATTGAGCTTGTTCCTTTCAGGAAACTTATTGATGAAGGTGTCGCAGGCGTTATGCCCGGGCATCTCAATATTCCATCCCTCGATCCCGCACAGGGAGTTCCTTCGACGCTTTCAAAACCGATACTCACAGGACTGCTGAAGAACGAGCTGAATTTCAGGGGCATAGCTATTTCTGACGCTATGAATATGGGTGCCCTGACAAAATATTTTTCCCCCGGAGAAGCTGAAGCCAGGGCTCTCGCAGCAGGCATGGACGTTCTCGAATATGTTACAGATGCTGAACTGACGATCAGGCTTGTTGTTGATAAGATCAGGAAAGGTGAAATTTCCGAAGATTTAATTAATGAAAAGTGCATGAAAGTTCTTGCGGCTAAATACTGGGCTGGGCTGAGTGAAAAAAAGGAAATTCCTGTAAGGCGAATCGAAGCCGATCTTTCATCGCCAGAAACAAGGGCACTGATAAGGGAACTGTATGCAAATGCACTTACACTTCTAAGGAATGAGAATGATCTTATTCCAGTCAGGGAGCTCAGCAACAGGAAGATTGCAACGGTTGCCATAAACAGGAAAGAAATGACAAGCTTTCAGAACAGGCTCGGAAAATACTTTCCTGCAGATCATTATTTTGTTGATCCTGATGATACAGCTTCAACAAATCGGTTGTTCAGGAAGCTTCATAAATATGACCTCGTAATTACAGGAGTTTACGGACTTGATCAAAGACCGACGAACAATTTCGGCATCAGGCCTTCACTGAATCCTTTCCTTGAAAAACTTGCAGCAGCCGACAGCCTTATCGTAACCTGGTTCGGAAACCCTT
>JBLNAO010000026.1:0-5107 GCA_050259395.1 Chloroflexota bacterium | reverse complement strand
TAGCCCATGTAACAGATGGTATTAATGGGAACAGTGTTACCTGTTTGACGTTATATGCTTCAGGTTCTCTTCCGGGCCACACGTGCTCGATGTAATAATAAAAGGGATTTTTCCGGCTATACGCATTATATAACGAGATCTCCCATGTTCTGTCCCAGTGTTTCTTTTTCTTGTGGAATTGTATGCCAACATCCATTCTGTGGTAAGAGCCCATCCTGAAGTTGTTCTTATCACCATAATCATTGATCCTCCGTCCTTGTCTTCCCTCTTCCCAGTACACATCATGGAAGTCACGGGTGGGAGTGTACATGTGATATTGTCCAATATATTCCGAAACAGGCATGGTTATAGCATTACCGGTACCATAAACCCATGTTCCCGACAGAGTTATCCTGTCCGTAAGTTTATAGATTGCAACTACCGAGATGTCATGCCTCCTGTCGTACCTGGCATAAAATTTCCGTCCGAAATTCAATGAATCGAATTGCATCTGAGTCCACGAAAGTGTATATGCTATCCAGCCTGTAAGTCTTCCTGTTTTTCTCTGTATAAGAAATTCACTTCCGTACGACCATGATCTGCCGGTGGTTACGTTATCTTCCCAATTAGTTCCGGATGATGATCCGGGTTCATTCAATGAAAGGAAAGTTGCTCCTTCCTTATAACCAATCACATCATTCATGGATTTGTAATATGCTTCAACTGACACTGATAAATCTGCCAGATCCTTAACAATTCCACCTGCAACCTGGCGGGAATGCTGAGGCTTTATCCTGTTGGTGGTCGGAACCCAAAGGTCAGTTGGAAGGCTGATGCCGGTATTGGAAATGAGGTGAATATACTGATTCATCTCACTGTAGGAAGCTTTAAGGGCATAGTCATTCCTGAGTTGCACTGCAGCAGCTATCCTTGGTTCTAAATAATGGTATTGCTTCTGACTGGCAGCAAAATGGCTGAACCTCACACCGGCATTTATCTTAAGGTAGGACAAAGGATGCCATGTGTCTTCAAAATATGCACCGGATTCAATTCCGGTCGTAGCCTTAACCTTCTTCTCATCAATCATTTTGAATTTGTCGATTTCCACAAATGCATAAGGCTTGAATTCATGGAGAATAAAAACAATTCCGGTTTTAACAGTATGCTTTGTATTGGGTATGAAATCTATATCATGCTTGAATGTATAATCTGTGATTCCGGAGTTATAGCTTGCATAATAATCCTTTTTCTCTTGTAAAAACCTGTACTTGTCAAATATTGAAAAATTATATTTACTGAATACCAGCGATGTGTTTGAGAACAACTTGTTGTTATAAAGATGGTTCCATCTTAATGTCCCCGAAGAATTTTTCCATAAAAATCCTGCATCTTCCTCTACTTCATTCATGTTATTTTTTAGATAGAACTTATCTTTTCCAAAGTACCCGCTTAAATACAATTTGTTCTTTCTTCCGAAATCATAATTGATTTTT
This sequence comes from Chloroflexota bacterium, assembly GCA_050259395.1. Classification (GTDB taxonomy): domain Bacteria; phylum Bacteroidota; class Bacteroidia; order Bacteroidales; family VadinHA17; genus LD21. The sequence continues at coordinate 3,635 of JBLNAO010000026.1, read as the reverse complement.
GCATTGAAGTCATAGAAATAATAGCCGGTATTTTCATACTTCAACAATTTCAATATGGGTCGTGCAAACAGGTCGGCATAAGTCCGCCGTCCTGATAACAGAATCGATGATTTATTTTTCTTCAAAGGCCCTTCGATAGTCATCCTTGAGGAGATCAGCCCGAGACCTCCATTGCCATGCCACTCTTCCTTATTGCCGTCTTTCATGTTCATATCAAGTACAGACGACAGCCTCCCACCGTACCGTGCAGGAAAACCTCCTTTTGTCAGCTCGACGCTTTTGAGGGCATCTCCGTTGAAAAGGCTGAAGAAACCGAAAAGGTGACTGGCATTGTACACAATTGCATCATCGAGGATGATAAGGTTCTGGTCGGGACCACCTCCTCTGACATAAATACCGCTGTTGCCTTCAGACCCTTTCTGAACACCTGGCATCAGTTGCAGAACCTTCAGAACGTCTTTTTCCCCAAGCAACGATGGCACATTCTTCACCTGCTGGGGCTGAAGATTCACAGTGCTCATCTTTACCGATTCGCTCTGCTTCTCGACCCTCTCGGCATTAACTGTCACTTCCCCAAGCACAACCCCTGGTTTAAGGCTGACGTTGAACTCAACATCCCTGTCAAGCTCCACTGTGAAAGTCTCAGGGTTATAACCCACATACGAAAAAACAAGCTCGATTGTTCCCGATTGCGGGACAGTAAGCGAGTAAAAGCCGTATGTGTTTGTAGTGGTTCCTGTCCTGAGTGAAGGTGCGTAGATGTTCACCCCAATGAGCGATTCACCACTTTTATCCTCCCTTACAAAACCGCTTATTGTATGCTTTGTCTGCTGGGCCTGCAGCATTAATGTAAGAAATGCAAGGAGAAAGGCAGTAGAGAATTTCTTCATTGGGCAAAAAACGTTCAACATAATGTTAAACGATGTTTGGGATCTTTTATTATTGCTTTACAAATTAAGCAAAAAATGAGTAAATTGCGGCATCATTTTCAGTATGACAACCTCAAAACTGGAACACAGCTTTATGATGCAGCGCCTCGGCAGGAGGCTCTACTGCTGCCTCATGTTCTACGGCATCTGATCAGTTGCCTCCGGCTCTGCACTCAAATCTTATTATTCACTGCTCACTATTCACTATTCACTTGATGAAAGGTCTGATTTTCAGCGTTAAAAAATATTCTGTGCACGATGGCCCGGGCATCAGGGTGACCTTTTTCATGAAAGGATGCCCGCTGAACTGCATGTGGTGCCACAATCCTGAAGGAATTCTGCCTTACTCGCAGGAGGTCGATCAAATCAGGAAGATCGGTCAAAAGGAATTTGTTGAAAAGGAACAGGCAGGAAGATATTATTCGGTGGATGAGGTTCTCGAGATCATTGCAAAGGAAGATGTCTTCATAAAACAGTCAGACGGTGGAGTCACCTTTTCAGGCGGTGAACCCATGATGCAACCGGAGTTCCTTCTTGAAGCCCTCAGGGCATGTAAAAACAAAGGTTACCATACCGCGGTGGATACATCAGGATATGCTCCTGAGGGACAGTTCAGAACAGTAATTCCTTTCACTGACCTTTTTCTGTTCGATATCAAGCATCTCGATGACGCAAAACATTCCATCCTCACGGGCGTTTCAAACATACAGATACTTTCAAATTACAGGCTTGTTCTGGATTCAGGGAAGGAGATGATGATCAGGTTTCCTGTGATTCCCGGTAAAAACGATGATACTGATCACCTGGAACGGCTCAGATCATTCATTCTTAATACAAAAAAGGAGAACCTTCTAAAAATGTGCCTTCTTCCTTTTCACAAAACAGGATCGTCGAAGTACAAACGTTTCGGAATGGATTACAGGATGGGCGAAACAGATCAGCCCGCAGCGGAGAGGATGAAGGAATTGAAGAAATATTTTGCAGAAACAGGAATAATGGTAAAAATCGGCGGTTAGATGTAATATTGCCGCTAAGATGCAGAAACAGGTCTCAGACCTGTCTCATTGATTTGAAAAACAACAACTGTGAAAAAACAACAATAATTTGAAAATGAAAATTTCACCTCGTGTAAAAAAATTAAGGGATCAGAGCCTCAGTGCGGTTGAAACACTGTCGTCCGAACGTGCGCTTCTGATGACACAATTCTACAAAATGTCAGATTCATTGAACCTGTCGGTTCCTGTTAGAAGGGCCAGGGCTTTTGAATATGTCCTTAAGAACAAGTCGATATGCATCAATGATGGTGAACTCATTGTAGGTGAACGCGGTCCCGCCCCGAAAGTGACACCCACCTACCCGGAGATCTGCATTCACTCGCTTAAAGATCTCGACATTCTGGACTCCCGTGAAAAAGTGTTTTTCAGGGTAAGCGATGAAGTGAAAAAAGTTTACGAAGATGAAATCATTCCATACTGGAAAGGGAAAAGCAGCCGCGACAAGCTTATGAGTCGGATGAGCCCTGAATGGCTCAATGCATATAACTCAGGTATCTTTACCGAATTCCAGGAGCAGAGAGCTCCAGGGCACACAGTTCTCGGATACAAAATGTTCAATACCGGATTTCTATCATTGAAGAAGGAGATTAAGGATAGATTAGAGACGTTGCGGGATGATGCAGAGACGTTGCATGCAACGTCTCTGCGGGAAGAACTTATGGCAATGGACATCTGTTGCGATGCTATAATAATGTATGCGGAGCGGCATGCCAGGGCATTGGAGGATCTTGCAGAAAAACAGCCTGACGGGGTCAGGAGCAGGGAGCTTCTTGAAATGGCGACGGTCTGCAGGCGAGTGCCGGCTAATGCCCCTGAAACGGTCCATGAGATGCTGCAGCATTACTGGTTTATCCATCTTGGTGTTATAACCGAGCTTAACCCCTGGGATTCCTTCAATCCCGGCAGGCTCGACCAGCATCTTTACCGGGTGTACAAAGCTGAAATTGACAAGGGCACATTATCCGAAGAAAAGCTTTTCGACCTTCTTGGCTGTTTCTGGGTGAAATTCAATAACCATCCCTCCCCGCCGAAGATTGGGGTTACGGCCAATGAAAGCAATACTTACACTGATTTCTGCCTGATAAACCTCGGCGGAGTGAAGCCCGATGGCTCCGACGCTGTGAACGAGATGAGCTACATTCTTCTTGATGTGATAAGGGAGATGCGTCTCGTTCAGCCAAGCTCCATGGTCCAGATCAGCCGGAAGAATCCCGACAGCTTTATCCACGGAGCTCTCGACATTATCAAAACAGGTTTTGGCCAGCCTTCCTGCTTTAATACCGATGCCATAATCGAAGAGCTTGTCAGGCAGGGAAAAGACATCGTCGATGCCCGTAACGGAGGGGCATCGGGTTGTGTCGAAACTGGCGCTTTCGGGACTGAAGCTTACTGGCTTACAGGCTATTTCAATCTTCCGAAAATTCTAGAGATCACACTCTATGACGGATTTGACAAACGGACAGGTAAGCAAATCGGGCTTAAGACAGGTACAGTCAGCGATTTTATCAGCTTTGCCGATCTGATTGACGCTTACAGAAAGCAGGTCAATCATTTTGCAGATATAAAAATACATGGTAATAACATAATTGAAAGGATGTTCGCAGAAGAGCTTCCTGCTCCGTTTCTTACGCTCCTTGTTGAAGATTGCATC
>JBLNAO010000025.1:0-3313 GCA_050259395.1 Chloroflexota bacterium | reverse complement strand
TTGCAGAGACACCTCCGCCAGCTTTGTCTGGTAATGGGCCGAAATAACTCTCTCTGTTGCATCCAGAAGACTGAGCTGCACTTCCCTTAACTCAATGCCGGAAAGACTTCCAAGTCTGTATCTTTCCATGGCAATGCTGTTGTTCTCGGATGCAGTCTCAAGATTCTGCTCTTCAAGCGAAGTAAGCCTCAGGTAATTGCTGTATGCATTGTATATTGTAAGCAAGTCTGCCCTGATCCCCTGTTCAAGCTCACGATATCTAAGGTCTGATGTTTCCTTGCTTATAGCCGAGTTCCTCAGGCTTCTCCTCTGGTTGAATCCATCATAAATGTTGAATCCGAGCGTCAACCCGTAATTCATACCGTTTGATTCTACGCTTTTATTCGGACTGTTCGAGAATGTATTAAAGTTGTAATTGTAACCTCCCGAAAAATTCAGGAATGGATAAGATCTCGACATTACAAGCTTGTAATCGTACTCCGATATAATCTTGTTCTTTGAAACAATTTGCAGGTTGGTGTTCCTGGCAAGGGTTTCTTCAAGAAGCTTCTCGTAAAGCAAACCGGGATTCACAATAATGGCTGAATCCCTTGAGATGAAATCAGTTCCCATATCCTGAAGTGCCATGAGCTCATTAAGCCTTATTCTTGCAGCCCTGACAACCTCAGTCTGCCTCGATAACAATGAACTGTCGGAATTCACGTATACCTGCGATTGCAAAACCTGCAGCTTTGAGCCGGATCCCAGGAGATAGCGGTCCTGGTCGATCCTCAGCCTTTCTCGCGAAAGCGACAAAGCATATTTCTGATTATTCATCAGCTGAACCTGCAGGATATAATTGTAATATCCTGAAACAATGTCAGAAACCAGATTTTCTATTGCCAGCTGCGTGTTAAGCTGTCCTATTGCATTTAACTCACCAAGTCTTTTATACGTTGTGACGGCATTGAATCCGTTGAAGATTGTCAGTGCAAGAGCAGCCGATGCATTACTCTGTGTGTTAAAAACTCCGTTAGTAGTCGTGCTTGTGCCGTCGACTGCATTGTTGGTGGTATTTGTAAGGCTCCCGTTATGTCGTCCGGAAAGGTCAAGGGATGGAAGGAAACCCGCATTCCCAAGCGTATAATTATTACGGGATATCTGTTCATTGTTCTTTGCTATAAGGATCGAAAAATTTCTCTCCAACCCGATTGAAATACAATCCTTAAGACCATAAACATTCTGCCCATGAGAAGGTAAAAATAAAACTATCGCAAAGAGACTAAGAAACAACCGCTTCATTTTCAGGTTTTTTTGATTCACTGGATATAAAGGTGTACATCGCGGGTACTACAAACAGGGTAAGGAAGGTAGAGAAGATCATTCCACCAACAACGGCAATACCCATGGCAACGCGGCTCTGGGCGCCTTCACCGAAACCAAGTGCCAGTGGTGAAATACCGAGTATGGTTGCAAGACTTGTCATCAAAATCGGCCTGAACCTTGCTGATGCAGCATACTTGATGGCTTCAAATTTCGAAAATCCTGCAGTTTTCCGCTGGTTTGCAAATTCAACAATAAGAATACCGTTTTTCGATACAAGCCCGATGAGCATAATAATCCCGATCTGGCTGAAGATGTTCATTGTTATTCCGAAATACCACATAAAGATAAGCGCTCCCGTAATGGCAAGCGGAACAGTCATCATCACAATGATCGGATCCTTGAAGCTTTCAAACTGTGCTGAAAGAACGAGGAAGATCAGAACGATTGCAAGTCCGAATGCGAACATTAGGCTCGAGGAACTTTCCTGGAAATCTTTGGAGTCGCCGGCCAGGGCTGTCCTGAATGTATCATCCAGAACTTCGGAAGCTATCCTGTCCATCTCTGCAAGACCTTCACTCATTGTACGGCCGGGTGCAAGTCCTGCTGAAACAGTTGCCGCCACAAAACGATTGTAACGGTACAATTGGGGAGGAGCAGTCTCTTCAGTCAGGGTTACAAGGTTGTCGAGCTGGATCATCTCGCCTGTATTATTTCTGACATACAACGATTTAAGATCCAATGGCTTATTCCTGTCTTCCCTTGCAAGTTCACCCAGTATCTGATACTGTTTCCCGTTCATGAAAAAGTATCCGAACCTTTGTCCGCTAAGCGCAAGCTGCAATGTCTGGCCAATGTTCTGTGTAGAGACACCAAGTGAAATCGCTTTATCCCTGTTAATATGAATCCTCAATTCAGGTTTAGTGAATTTCAGGTTCACATCAGCCATTGCAAGAATTTCGCTCTCGTTGACTTTAGCCATGAACTCCGGAAGAACAGCTCTCAGCTTTTCGATCGATGTCGCCTGTAGTACATATTGAACAGGCATGCCGGCCCGTCGGCTTCCAAAAGTGGATTGCTGCATCACAAACGATCTTGCTTTTGTTTTTTTCCTCAGGTCAATTGAAAGTGCATCAGCAATTTCCTGCTGTGATCTTTGCCTTTCACCGGGTTTGTTAAGCATTATCCTGATGTTTGCCATTCCTCCTCCACGGATCATTGTTGTATACCTGATCCTTTCTGGAACCTTTTCTTCGATTAGGCCTGCAACTTCATCCGCATACGCAAGCATGTATTCATATGTTGCACCCTCAGTTCCGGTCTGGTTAATCGTAACCTGCGATCTGTCCTCCAGAGGAGCCATTTCAGCAGGTATGCTCTTCCAGAGAAGGATTATCAATCCAAATGCTGCTACCAGGATCACCAAAGCAAATAGCCTGCGTTTCAGGAACGATTCAAGCATATTCCTGTAACCCTGGTTGAGATTTTCAAAGAATTTCTCTGTCTTCCTGAAAAACCAGCTGTGCCTTTTTTCATGCCTAAGAAGCTTCGATGAAACCATAGGCGTTAGCGAAAGAGCCAGGAATGCTGAAATAGCCACAGCTCCTGCCATCACAATACTGAATTCTCTGAAGAGCCGTCCGGTTATACCTTCAAGAAAGACTATCGGGAAGAAAACGGAAATAAGAGTAATTGTTGTTGATATAATGGCGAAATAGATCTCTTTCGAACCTTGAAGTCCTGCCTCCAGTGGTGCCATTCCGGCTTCAACCTTGACATATATGTTCTCCATAACAACTATGGCGTCGTCAACCACAATTCCGATTGCTAGAACTATTGCAAGGAGTGTAAGAACGTTTATGGTGAAACCTGCCAGGTACATTATAAAGAATGAACCTACAAGCGAAACAGGAATTACTAATATCGGGATGAGTGTTGCCCTCCAGCTTCGCAGGAAAACATAAATTATAATAACAACAAGAATGAATGCTATATAAATAGTATCCTGCAC
>JBLNAO010000024.1:0-11678 GCA_050259395.1 Chloroflexota bacterium | reverse complement strand
TGGCAATGACCCATGAATTTTCTTTCAGTTCCCGCTCAAGCTGACCGGCCGACCACCCGGAATAACCGAGAAAGAACCTGATCTGGTTTTTCTTCACCTGCCCGGTTTTGATAAGACCCCTGATGCTGTCGATATCGCCTCCCCAATAAACATTCTCCTCTATCTGGATGCTTTTCGGGATTATGAAGCCCAGATTATGCAGGTAATGGATGGTATCAGGAGCAACCGGCCCACCCATATTCAGCTCTTCATCCCATCCTTCAAAACCCATTATTGCGGAACTTATCTTGAGATCTATTTTCTTATTCAGAATAAAGCCGACCGACCCTTCCGCCGTATGGTCAGTCAGGTAAACTATGCTCCGGTTGAAAAAAGTATCCGGCAGAAAAGGCTCCGAGATAAGTATTTTCCCTTTCTCCGGAATTTTATCTTCGGGCAAAATTGCAAACAAATCCATCTCCGGCTGCATAATTTTAACTATATTAAGTGCGTGATTAATAATATACAAAAATAATTAAGTAAATACTTATCTTCAATTGAATATTGTCATATTTTTGCCGCAATCGCAAAATAATTCATGCAAAGAAACACATTACGTATCGTCGGAAACAAGGCTGTAATGAACATCCGGGAAAGGATGTGTGAGACGGCTGAAGAGATGCTCTCGAGCAGGCAGTTCAGGATAGTTCTTGATCACTGTCTTGCCACGCTTCAATCCAAAAATTCCCCTCTCCTGGAAATTTTCAGGAAGAATCAGGTAACCCAGGATGCTGTCGATGACCTGGTGAAAACCCTCATTCATCTTGTCAGGTACGAGTGCAATGTTGTACCTCATATTTACGACAAATCAAAACCTTTTCTCTCAAACATCGATACGCTGTCGGATTTTGTTGAATTTCTTTACGATTACTGGCGTCACTTCGATCGCTTCATTATAAACAATTCGGAGGGCGATAGGTTGGATAAAAGACCATATCGAACATTCAATGAAACTATTGAGAGGCTCACTCACCTTGTACGTACCGTTTACAGGCACATACAGGAAAACATCAGCGGAAGCCATCCTTCGGTTTACAGGCAGGTTCCCGCAGGGGCTGAAATTGCTGTTATCTCGCTTCCGAAAAACTTGCCTTATCCTTCCGATAAATACAAGAAGCTCAATAATATTCCTGTTATTCGTCAGATGCTGATTTATCCGCCGCTCGTGATACAGCAGCCGATGAACAAGAGGACGGGGCATTTCAAAAGGATAAAGCAGAATCCGGTCGATCTTGTCGACCTGAATCCGAGGGAATGGATCTGCTATCCGGCCATGTGCGGCAAGCTTGTTATTATGGTTTATTTCCATATTGAATTTTTTGATCTTGGACTTTCTCTCTGTAACCTCTTCAAGCTTGCTGAAGATAACGATCTGAAGAGAAAACCCGATGCCGTTTTGTTCTACGGCGTACCCGGAAAGACAATCGACGGCCTGGCAAAATACTCCACTGTCTTCTGCCAGGATGATGAAGACGGGATATTCGTCGGCGCAATTCCGAACAGGCCTGAATTCGGATATTTCGGATACCTGAAAAAAATGATGCTTACCCTTCATAACTCCATCATGATGCAGTCCGGCAAGCTGCCCTTTCATGGCGCCATGGTTAAGATACTGCTCCAGGGAAACAAGGAGGCAACCATCCTGATGATGGGCGATACTGGTGCGGGCAAGTCGGAGACCCTGGAGGCTTTCCGCGTACTCGGTGAAAAGCACATACGCCAGCTTACAATCATAGCCGATGATATGGGGTCGATAGAGCTCGATGAGGAAGGATTCCCTGTTGGTTATGGCACTGAAATTGGCGCCTTCCTGAGACTTGACGATCTGCAGCCGGGTTATGCGTACGGGCATCTCGACAGATCCATTATTATGAACCCGAGCCAGGTAAATGCCAGGATTGTCTTCCCGGTAACCAAATACGAAACCCTCATCCAGGGACACAGGATCGATTATATTCTCTATGCGAACAACTACGAGGAGATCGATGCCGACCATCCCATAATCGAGAAATTCAGCTCACCTGAATGGGCTTTCGACATTTTTAGCGAAGGCGCAGTGATGAGCAAAGGCACAACAACTACAAGCGGCCTGGTGCACTCTTACTTTGCAAACATCTTCGGTCCTACAGAGTACAAAGAGCTTCACGATACAATCGCAAAAAAACACTTCGAAGCGTTCTTCAAAAAGAATGTATTCGTAGGGCAGATGAGAACACGGCTCGGCATTTCGGGGTATGAAAGCACCGGCCCCAGGGATGCTGCAACCGAACTGCTGAGAATAATCGGGATTACAGAATAAGGAACACAGAGGACCCCAGAGCTACAGAGATCCCCTTCCATTGAATCTCTGCGAAACCCTGTGTCTTCTCTCCCGCCAAAGCGGGACAAATTGTGCAACTCTGTGTAACTGATTTATTACCTTGATGCTGCTTACCACAATTTAGCTATCTCCGAATCAGTAAAGCTGATGTATTTCTTCGGATTTACCTCCCTCATCATTTCATAGATAAGGTCGAAAATATCTTCGGCATTCGGTTTCGAGAAATAGTCGCCATCGGTTGTGTATGCGGGCCTGTGATCCTTCGCTGTCAGAGTTTTCGGGGGGCTGTCGAGGTACTGCCATGCACCCTGCTTTTCAAGCACCTGCTGCATCATGTAAGCTGTTGTACCACCGGGTACGTCCTCATCGAGGAACAACACCCGGTTGGTCTTCTGTATTGATTTGACTATAGCATTGGGCAGATCGAAAGGAACGAGTGTTTGCACATCGATAAGCTCGACTGATATATCATGCTTCTCAAGCTGAAGAACCGCTTCCAGGGCAACCTTGACTGTAGAACCGTATGAAACAACAGTTAAGTCGGTGCCCTGATGAAGGATCTCAGGTATGCCGAGGGGAATCCTGAATTCACCAAGGTTCTCAGGAAGTTTCTCCTTCAGCCGGTATCCATTCAGAGGTTCAATTACTACGGCGGGATCATTTCCCTGGAGAAGGGTATTATAAAATCCTGCAGCCCTTGTCATATCCCTGGGTGAACATACATAAATCCCCCTTGTCGAATTGATAAGCATGCTCATCGGCGAGCCGGAATGCCATATTCCCTCCAGCCTGTGCCCCCTTGTGCTTATTATCAGCGGGGCCATCATCCTCCCTGCCGTACGGTAATATGTCGTTGCAAGATCGTCGCTGAGAAGCTGCAGTGCATACATCAGGTAATCGAGGTACTGGATCTCTGCAATCGGTCTCATGCCACGAAGGGCCATCCCGATTCCCTGACCCAGGATTGTTGCTTCCCGGATACCGGTGTCGGTAATGCGCAGTTCGCTGTATTTTTTCTGAAGACCTTCAAGAGTCTGGTTAACACCCCCGATACCGCCGACATCCTCACCGAAAATTGCAAGCAGCGGGTATTTAGCAAAAAGCTTATCATAATTATCCCTGAGAATTTGTCTTCCGGGTACTTCAGGTGGGTTATCAGAATAGATTGGAGGAACGGGTTTCACCTTGAGAACAGATGTTGATGTCTCGTTGAAGAGGAATGAATTATATCCTTTTCTTGCATCCTCATAGTTCCTTACAAGCCAGCCTTCAAGCGCCTCCCTCAGGCTGTTATCCTTCAGGCACGACTTGCAGATGTTTCTGAGGATCTTCCTGGCTGTTACGAAATTGTCCTTTCTTATGGGTGAGATCACCTTTGTGAGTTCTTCAGTAAACTCTTCGACAGTCTTTTCCTTGGTTTCGTTCGAGCAACGGCATGTGCGCTCGTTGATGATCTTCACGAGTGCATCGCGTTCCACCCTTATGGGTTCCTGGAACAATTCCCAACCCTTGCGCCTTGCATCCCTGGTTTCTTCATCAGCTTCGGCAACAAGCTTATCGAGTTCTTCATCAGTTCCTATGCCGGAGCTTACGATCCATTCCCTCATTTTTTTTATTGGATCGAATTCCTGTTCCCATTTTAGCCTCTCCTCTCCCTTATATCGTTCATGCGAACCTGAAGTGGAATGACCCTGAGGCTGAGTGACTTCCTCAATATGGAAAAGAACGGGAACATGCTTTTCCCTGCAGAGTGCAATCCCTTCTTCGTACATTTTTATAAGTCCGGGATAATCCCATCCTTTACCTTTAAAGATATTTATGCCGGGCTTTCCTTCTTCAGCCTGGAAACCTTTGAGAATCTCCGAGATGCTTCCTTTTGTTGTCTGATATTTTTTTGGAACCGATATTCCGTATCCGTCATCATACACCGATACAGCCATCGGCACCTGGAGTACCCCTGCTGCATTTATTGTTTCCCAGAAATGTCCTTCTGATGTGCTGGCATCGCCGATTGATCCGAAAGCAACCTCGTTTCCGTTCTGCGTAAGGGTCTTGAACTGGTGAAGCTCACTGTTCTCCCTGAAAAGCTTCGATGCATATGCAAGCCCAAGCAACCTAGGCATTTGAGAGGCCGTCGGTGAAACATCGGAAGAGGAGTTCTTCTGCTTTGTCAGATTACGCCACGAGCCGTCGGGATTAACGTTCTGGGTGGAGAAATGGTTATTGAAAACCCTGCCTCTGCTGCCATGCTCCGTATCGGCATTTGTGTTACCGTACAACTGGTGAAAGAACTCAAGGGAATCGTAAAGACCCATTGCCATCATCCATGTCTGATCGCGGTAATATCCCGATCTCCAGTCGCCATCGCGAAACTGTTTTGCCAGTGCAATCTGGATAATCTCCTTACCGTCGCCAAAAATCCCGAATTTTGCTTTGCCTGTCAGTACTTCACGACGTCCGGTTATGCTGAGAAACCTGCTGAGGTTGGCCAGCCTGAAATCGGCCAGGATGGTAGCTTTGTCGGGATTGAATTCGGTGGGTTTGGTCTTATGTTCCTTTGACTTTGCAGCTTGCTTCATTGGACTTTCGTTTACAAGGATGGTTTCATGATTCATATTACTGTCATGTTGATTAGTGGTGTTTTCCATCATTTTGTTTTAAATTGTGGTATAACAGAGTTGTTTTCCATTAAACAATTATTTATGATGGTTGTTTAACACTCTATGATAAATAGACAGCTATCTTTGTACCGGGAAATTATTAAAACAAATTGAATAATGTTTATTAAGCTATTGATATTTAGCATATTACTATTAGCCATTGCCGCCATCGGATTTGGAATTACAATGCTTCTCAAACCAAGAGGTAAATTCCCTGAATTGCACATAAGCAACAATGAGGCAATGACAAAAAGGGGAATTACATGTGCATCCCGTACTGATGTAGGCTGTCATTCTACTGAAGGCTTCCCTGGTTGTTCCGCATGCAGCGGAAGGCTGATCAGTTAGGATTCATTTCGGTTATTCTCTCGAGAAGAGCCGGTGAGGCCCATGTTCTGAAATTTCCACTTTCATCTGAATAAATGAAATAGGCCATGAATTCCGGATGGTCTTCAATGAACCGAATACCATTGTCTTTTCCCATCACCATGCATGCCGTCGCAACTCCATCGGCTGTGGCGCAATCTGAAGCAATGATTGTAGCGCTCAGAAGATTATTCTTAGCCGGATAACCGGTTCGCGGATCAATTGTGTGTGAGTACTTAACACCGTTCTCGACATAGAACTTCCTGTAATTTCCTGATGTTGCGAGTGCCTCGTCTGAGATCCTGATGACAGCTTCAAGGTTTTCTCCAGGACTGAAATTATTCTCCTCGGGCCTGTCGATTCCAATACGCCATTTTTCTCCGAGCTTCGTCCCCCTGGCCCTTACTTCACCGCCGATCTCAATCAGATAGTTTTGCAGACCAAGGCTGTCGAAAAATCCGCAGATTACGTCGACCGAATATCCCTGGGCAATCGCATTAAAATCAAGCTGAATGGCAGGATCTGCTTTTATCAGCCTGTCACCTTCGAGTCTCACCTTTTCCATGCCAACAAGCCTGAGGAGGCTGTCGCGTTTACTCTCTGAAAAGTTTTTATGCTCGTCAGGCCCAAAACCCCAGGCTTTGACGAGAGGACCTACCGTGATATCGAATGCGCCGCCGGTCATAGCTGAAATATCAGCAGATTTCTGAAATGATTCAATGAAATATTTGTCCAGCACAGCCTCTTCATTCCTGTTAACACGGCACAATATTGATGAATCTTTATAAAGTGACAGAGACATGTCGAAATCATTAAGTATTTTCTCGGTACCTGCCTTCAGGTCGGCCGGTTCATAATTCTTTTCGTCGACATACATTATGCTGTAAGTTGTACCCTGTGCAAGACCATTAAAACCCTCGACCGTAGGAGGTTTGCTCTCCCTGCACGAAACTGTATAAAGAAGAGTAAATACAAATATTATTGAAACTGTTCTTCTCATTTTAATCCGGTGTTAACGAGATTCAAAGGTATAAATATTTAATTCCTCATAATTAATTTGCTGTTTATCAATTAGTGCGCAGCACTGACCAAAAAGAAAAATTTATGTAGTTTATTATGAATAAATTTGCATCAGAAAAAGATCCTCCCCAAAGATTTAATAATCCGGATCTTTTAACAATCCCCTTTATTTTAACTAGAAGGGCTGCTCCCGCAGCCCTTTTGTACTTTAAATACCGAAATCGTCGAATGAAATATTTTCCTTGGGGACGCCCAGGCTGTCGAGCATCTTTATTACAGCCCCGTTCATGACCGGAGGGCCACAAAAGTAATATTCAATATCTTCGGGCTCTTCATGCTTCGACAGGTAATTGTCGAGAAGAACCTGGTGAATAAATCCCGTGTATCCTGTCCAGTTGTCTTCAGGTGTGGGCTCTGAAAGTGCAAGATGAAAAGTGAAGTTCGGAAAGTTTCTTTCAATTTCCCTGAATTCCTCTTCATAAAAAACCTCCCTTGTGGATCTTGCTCCGTACCAGTAAGTAACCTTGCGGTTTGTCTTCAGAGTTTTGAAGAGATGGAAAATATGCGATCTCAAAGGTGCCATCCCTGCCCCACCCCCAATGTACACCATTTCGCTGTTTGTATTTTTTATATGAAATTCACCGTATGGACCTGAAAGCATCACTTTATCACCCGGTTTCCGGGAGAAAATAAAGCTCGAACAGAGGCCCGGAGGCACGCTCATGAAATCATTCTTCACCCTGTCCCATGGCGGTGTTGCAATCCTGATGTTCAGCTTGATAAGGTTCTTTTCGGCAGGATAGTTGGCCATCGAATACGCCCTGAATGATTCCTCATTATTCCTCACTCCAAGGTCCCACATTTTAAATTTATCCCAGTCGCTCCTGAACTGCTCCTCTATATCGAAATCACGAAAGGAAGTTTCATATTTTGGAACATCGATCTGGATATATCCGCCCGGTTCAAAATCGAGATCCTGGCCTGCGGGAAGCTTCACAACAAACTCTTTTATGAAAGTTGCAACGTTCCTGTTCGATACAACTTCGCATTCGAATTTCTTTATGCCAAGGACAGATTCGGGAACCTTAACCTTAATGTCCTCACGGATTTTCACCTGGCATCCAAGTCTCCAGTTATCCTGCTGTTCCTTACGTGTGAAAAAGCCTGTTTCAGTCGGGAGGATCGAACCTCCTCCTTCGAGAACCTGGCACTTGCACATTCCGCATGTGCCGCCTCCTCCGCATGCGGAAGGCAGAAAAACACCATTTGTAGATAATGTCGAAAGAAGGTTGGACCCGGGTGATACCGACAAATCCCTGTCATTAATTAACACCTTCACTTTCCCTTTCGGAGAGAGCTTTTCTTTTGCATATATCAAAATGCTAACCAGCATTAGCGTTATGACAAGAAAAACGATCAGGCTGTATAAAACTGTTTGTCCGGTGGTTATAGCCAAAATCATGATTATTCTTCAGTTAGATTGTTATTCCCATAAATCCCATGAATGCTATTGCCATGAGGCCTGTAAGGATAAAAGTGATTCCCAGACCCTTAAGCGGATCAGGCACATTGCTGTACCTTAGCTTTTCACGGATTGCGGCTATCGCGATAATTGCCAGCATCCATCCTATTCCCGAGCCGAAACCGAACACTGTGGCCTCAGCAAGTGTTTGGTATTCACGTTCCTGCATGAACAGGGAGCCTCCGAGAATAGCGCAGTTTACCGCGATAAGAGGCAGAAAAATACCAAGGGAGTTATAAAGCGGGGGACTGTATTTTTCAATCACCATCTCGACAAGCTGCACAATTGCGGCAATAACTGCAATAAAAACAATGAATGAAAGGAAACTCAGATCAACATCGGCAAAGTTTCCGCCAAGCCACGCAAGAGCTCCTTTTTTAAGCACATAATTTTCGAAAAGGTAGTTCACCGGTGTGGTAATCGCCAGAACGAAGACTACTGCAATACCCAGTCCGATCGATGTTTTCACAGTTTTGGAGACTGCCAGGAACGAACACATTCCAAGGAAAAAGGCGAAAACCATGTTCTCGATGAAGATCGACTTTACAAATATATTAAGCAGATTTTCCATGACTTATTTTTTCTCGATTAAAGCTTTGTTCCTGCTTCTCTGCACCCAGATGATCAACCCTACAGCAATAAGAGCCATTGGGGGCAGGATCATCATGCCGTTATTCTGATAACCTGTTGCGTAAACGCCTGCTTTCTCAAGAACCGGGTATCCGAACAAAGTTCCTGATCCAAGCAGCTCCCTGAAGAAAGCCACGATGACAAGTATCAGGCCATACCCGGTCCCGTTACCTATTCCGTCGATGAACGAAGGCCATGGCTTGTTGCCCATTGCGAATGCTTCAAGCCTGCCCATCAGGATACAGTTCGTTATAATCAGCCCGACAAAAACAGAGAGCTGCTTGCTTACATCGAAGGCATAAGCTTTCAAGATCTGGTCAACAAGGATAACCATCGTTGCTGCAACGACCAGCTGTACGATGATCCTGATCTTGTCGGGAATGAATTTCCGTAAAGCTGCAATCACCAGGTTTGAAAATGCGACAACAACAATAACAGCAATCGCCATTACAAGCGCCGGTTTTAGTTTCACTGTAACTGCCAGTGCCGAACATATTCCAAGAACCTGGACTGTTATCGGATTATCCCTGCCAATGGGATTTGTGAGTAATTTCCAGTTATTCATATCTTGTCCTGACTTTTATTTTTCTGAAGAAAATCATTGTATTTCACTATTCCATCCATAAGCATTTTCTGAAGGCCCTTGCTTGTAATTGTGCCTCCTGAAATTGCATCTACGTTATGAGGATCATCTTTCCGGGCTCCGCCTTTGAGTACTCCGATTGAAACAAACTTATCCTGCTCGTAGATCTTTTTCCCATGAAACATGCTTTCGAACGGTGTGGTGTTTATCTCAGCGCCCAGACCCGGTGTTTCACCCTTATGATCGAATGTTGCGCCAAAAATAGTGTTCATATCCGCTTCGAGCGAAACATAACCCCAGATGGGACCCCAAAGACCTTTGCCCTGTAAAGGCAGGATGATAAGCTTCTGACCGTCATCCGTCTGCGCATTGAATACCGGAAGTGATTGTTGTTCAACCGGTTTTCTCTGTTCCGCCCTGAGATCGACATTGAAGGCCTCTACACCCTGCAGTTCTTCGCCTTTATTATTAATAACAAAGCTGCTTGTGACATACTTATCGTAGAGAGATTCGGTTGTTTCCGCCGTCGACGGAATACCTATCGATTCGAGCATCCCTTTTTTCTTGTCAATTTCGATGTTTCTTGTCTGCTTCGGTTGCAGAAGGGTGGCTGCCATTGATAGAAAAACGGCTACAATGACAACCATTACTATTGAAAAGATGAAAATATATTTACTGCTGAACTCTTTCATTTCATTGGTTTATTTAATTGCAGTAGCTGTTGCACGCTTTAGTCTCCTCTTTACGCTTGACTGAACGACAAAATAATCTATCAGCGGAGCAAACAGGTTCATGAGAAGGATAGCCAGCATAACCCCTTCCGGATAGGCAGGGTTAAGAACTCTTATCATTATCGACATCACTCCAATCAGGAATCCAAAGATCCATTTACCCCTGTTAGTCTGAGCAGCCGTAACCGGGTCGGTTGCCATATATACGGCTCCGAAAGCGAAACCGCCCATTACAAAATGATAGTAAAATGGTACCTGCATGTAAGGATTTGCGCCTATTGCATTCATTAACAATCCCATAGCTGCACCTCCCAGGAACATGCTCACCATAATCTTCCAGCTTCCGATTCCTGTAATGACCAGGACCAGGGCTCCGATAAGAATAGCAATTTTGGAGGTTTCTCCGATCGACCCGGGAATTGTGCCTATAAACATCTGCATGAACGACGGCAGGCTGTCAGCGCCTTCGCCAATTGCAAGATGCCCAAGCGGTGTAGCGCCCGAATAGCCGTCAATAATATTCGCACCTCCTTTGACGAGGCCTTCAGTCCAGACTTTATCCCCGGTCATCCATGCAGGATAGCTGAAGAAAAGAAAGGCTCTTGCCATAAGGGCGGGATTGAAGACATTCATACCTGTTCCACCGAAAACCTCTTTACCGAGTATTACAGCAAATGCTGTTGCAAGTGCAAGCATCCACAAAGGCACATCAACAGGCATAATCAGGGGGATAAGCATTCCGGTAACCAGGAAACCTTCGTTAATTTCATGGCCTCTGATCTGGGCAGCTGCGAATTCTATTCCGAGTCCGACACCATAGCTTACAACTATAAGAGGCAGTATTTTGACAAAACCAAACCAGAAGTTTTGCCATAAACCTGTTTCCATTCCAAGGGACCTGAAATGCTGAAGCCCGACATTGTAAGCTCCGAAAAGCAGTGTCGGAATGAGCGCAACTATAACTATTGTCATCGCCCTTTTAAGATCCATGGCATCCCTGATGTGGGAACCTTTGAAAGTCACACGGTTTGGGACAAATATGAACGTTTCCAGTCCTTCAAATACAGACCTGAACTTCCCGAATCTTCCCCCCCCGGTGAAGTGGGGCTTAATCCTGTCAATTTTCTTCCGTAAAGAATCCATTTATATTTAAGTGTCGTGTTTTAGCTCATTTCTTTTATCATCAGGCTTATGCCCTTCCTGATTATTGACTGTATCTCGATTTTCGAAGGGCAGATATATTCGCACAATGCAAGATCTTCATCTGAAACCTCATAAATGCCGAGATTCTCCATGTTGTCAATATCTTCGGCCAGAATTGCCTTGCAAAGCTGCATCGGGAAAATATCCATTGGGACAACCTGTTCGTATTTTCCGGTGATTACGAAGGCACGTTCACCTCCATGAAGGTTTGTATCGAGCCGGTACTTCCGGTTTGGGAAAAATTTCGAAAGAAAAGCCCTGTAAAAGCTGAATTTATCCTTGCCCGGTTTGGCCCACCCGAAAAACTCATAATAGTCACCCTCGGGGATCACTGTAACCTGTGCATCATAAAAACCCAGGAAGCCATCTGGCTGAATTTTTGTCCCCGTGAGCACGTTTCCCGATATATGCCTGACATTGCCCGGCCTGACATTATCCTTTACAAGCTGGCTGACGGTGGCTCCCGTTTTTACTTTATAATACTGAGGGACAATTACTTCTGATCCTGTCAGGGCAATGATCTTTTCAGGATTATACCGTCCTTCCCCGAATAATCTTCCTATTGTGAGAACATCATGAAAGTTCACATACCAGACCACCTGAC
>JBLNAO010000023.1:0-24852 GCA_050259395.1 Chloroflexota bacterium | reverse complement strand
CCGGGAACTAACAGGTACACCGACATAAAAAGGCATCCTGATAATGAACTCATCCCCGGAGTTCTTCTTTTCAGGGTTGAGTCGCCACTCGTGTACTTCAATGTGGCAATGGTTTATAACAAGATCTGGTCGAAGGTTAAGGAAATGGGCCCATCACTCAGGATTGCCATATTTGACCTGAGCACCTCAGCAACAATCGATTCGAGCGGCGCAAGGCTGATCAAGAGGCTGTACATGAACCTTAAGGAAAGAGGCATCGAGCTGAAGGTGGCTGAAGCACATTCCGGTGTGAGGGACATCCTCAGGTATGAAGAGATTGAACACCTGCTGGGGCATGTCAGCCGCCGCGACAATCTGCATGATGTGGTTGTGACTTCGATAGGAGTGAAGGAGCCTGATATTAAAAAGGCTGCAGTAAAGCCGAAATCTGTTCTGCCTGCCGAGATAGTAGCACAGATAGTTCTGGGAAACAACTATTTCACCCAGACGCATCCGAAAGAATATTTCGAAAGTTTCGAGTACGAGCAGAAGCCTTATCTTACGCTGGTCACCTGTTCGGACTCAAGGGTGCCGCTCAATTCACTCATGCCCGATACATCGAACAGGGTATTCACTATAAAGAACATAGGCAACCAGATTCTTTCAACCGAAGGATCCGTCGACTACGGCATATACCATCTGAAAACACCCATGCTGATGTTCCTTGGTCATTCCGACTGCGGCGCAATTAAAGCATATCTGAAAGGATTTGAAGATGAATCCTTCAACATCAAACATGAGCTCGATTTTCTGAGGCCATCGATAAGGGAGATGGAAACAGCCAATGATCCTGAAAAGCTGCACTCTCATGTTATTGAGAAGAATCTCGATTACCAGGTAAATATTGCATACAAAAAGTATAAGGACCTGATAACTGATGGCAAGCTTGTTATTGTGGCCGGATTTTATGATTTCAAGGGGGAATTCGGGAAAGGGATGGGAGACATTGTAATTGTGAACGTCAACAAGGTAAAAAATATAGATGAGCTCAGGAACCTTCCATTATTTGATGCTCTGTCGAGGGTACAGAAGGAATTGCATATAGGGAGGTTGCCGGAAGCAGCAAAAAACTGAAGATAAAATCCCTGCCCGGCTACCTGCGTATGAAGCCAATGTCTCTGAATTTCGCAGTGGTGAGTGCTGTTGTATTATGAGAAGTTACAGCCACACCGAGATAAACTTTTTCAGGCAGTCCGAGAGTAAAAGATGCATATTCCTTCCATGATCTCCCATCTGTGCCGGTATATCCGGTAAATTTGTTTCCCTGCCTCCTGAGTCGAATCCACGTATTGGGAAAAGTAACCGGGAAATCAGGTGTGCCTTCAGACCTGGCAGGATATATTGCCTTCATCTGGCCATCTTTAACCTCACGGTATTGATATTCAAACCCTCCATTGTTCTTATTCCTCGGCACGTTATTGGGGAACATCTGGAAATAAACATGCCTGCTGCCGGGCGCAAGCTCTTCACGTGCCATTAATCCGGCTTTTGTATACTGATGTGCAGGGCTAAGGCTTTCGACCCTGGCTGCGAAGTCAAAATCCCCTGTTTTTTCAATATAAACAAAATTGAATTCATCCTTCACACCCCATATGTCTGCTCCGCCTGCACCAATGTCAAATCCTCCTCCTGAGACGGTTACCGTACCCGTAATTGCCGGGTTACCAATATCAGAATGTTTAAAATCTTCCGTTTTAAGAAGCTTTACTTTACCGGTTTTTTGTGTGGGTATCTGATTACTCTGGGCAGACAGTGCTCCTGTCAGGAGGATAAGTAATGAAAAGGCAATGGGAAAACAGTTTTTTCTCAGCATATCAAATCCATTAATTGGTAATTCCAAATCTATAAAAAAAAACACAGTTTGCATAAAGGTGCACAAGGGAGCGACAGAAGTGTCAGGCAGTACGATTCACCAGATCACTTTCAGAGACTCTGAAGCGTTATTTTCCTGAAAAAGATCTCTGCCCCTTCGGACTGTATCTGTATCTTTCCTTTACGGGGCAGGGCGTTGACAGCATGATTTACCAGCCTGCCATTAAGATAGACCAGGATCTCCTTTCCGTTTGCCACACATTCTATCCTGTTCCATTTCCCGGTCTCCTTCTCCACATCCTGGCTGCCTCTGAATCCTTTCACATCTTTCCAGCCAGGATCGCGGCCGAACCAGTTTATCCTTCCGCTGTATATAGTTACAGTGTCGCCTTTTTCGTTAAAAACATATGAGCTGCCCTGTTTTTCAGATTCAACAGGACATGTAACCTTAAAGTTTTTGCTTCCATCACCGACCACGATAAAATCACCGGTGCCGCCTTCAATTACCTGGCATTCAATTGAGTGCATCCAGGTACGGTCAGAGCCGCCATCCTCACCCACGGAATACAGGAGGATGCCGCTGTCGCGGGCTTTGTCGGTCCGTGGAGCAAAGGTTTCATCTCCCCATTTGAATTCGGCAACAAGCCTGTAATTTTCGAATTCCTCATTCGTCGTAATGCATCCGAATTCTTCCCCGGAAATACGTATGACACCACCTGCGACAGTAAATACCTTTTTGGGATCATTATTCTTTCCCCTGTCCTTGATGAAAGTATACCAGCCATCAAGGTTCTTTCCGTTGAACAGTTTTACTGCAGCACTCGTTTTTCCCGGATTATTAAAATCAGTGAATGACGATATGGGAACCAGGATAACAATACCAAGCAAAATGATCAGACATTTTTTCATCATTGGAGGTTTTAGGATTATGGTAATATACTGACTAATATAATCAAAATTCGTAAGTCAAATCCATCAAACGCGAAGTCTGAATATTTAAATGAATCTCCTGGGCTTATGTGTGTATTTGTGGTAATGCGGCTGAATGAGAAACTCTCTATTTTATCCCACCTCCTCAAGTTCCTTTTCAGAATAGGACGGAGAATGTATCCGCGGATCAAATTTCAGCTCGTTTTTTGCAAAGTATATTATCTGTTTCAGCATGTTGTTAAAGCCTGCAGCAGTTACCATGTCGGAATAGGTCTTCAAATCCAGCCAGAATCCTTTCAAAACCCCCCATTTCAGGTATTTATGTCTGTTTATTGCAGAATGCGGGATCCATGCAACGTTCCTGTCATTGTCGAACATCCAGGTGTTTATTGCAGATTCAAGCTGCCATCCCCTTACCTCCGATTGTGCAAGTATTGTCTCAAGATCGTGTTTGCGGAGTATCCTTTCACCCGTGAATAGCACATCTGCCCTGTACAGCCTGACAAAAAAAATTGCATTTATTCTCCTTAAAATGAGCATATCAAGCCCATCAGTCCGGATATATGCTTCTGCCGCCTGTTCTATTTCGATATGATTGAGATTCCGGAGGTCGGCATCAACAAGAAAAATCAATTCCCCTGAGGCATGTCTGATTCCTTCCTTGACCGCGCCTGATTTGCCATGGTTTTTTTCAAGCCGTATCACCTTTACATTGGGATATTTCACAGGGATCTCGACATAATTGCAATCCTGTGAAGCGTCATCCACGCAGATAATCTCATAAATATTATTAACCTGCGATATCTCATCCAGCACCTCAATAATATTCTGACCTTCGTTCCAAAAGGGAATTATGCAGGAAATACGGGGGACTGAATTCATGTCTGCTTTTACTACTTTCTTTATCAATCATACACTTATAGAATTACAGAATTAATTTGAAAAAGTTCTTACGACTTTGTTTTTCTTTTCATTTTTCAACATTCAACAAGCTAAAACTTGCTCTAAAATTTTTGAATATTATATTTGGTATAGGAAATGGATAATGAAAATCAGGAATCTTTTAACCAATGTCTGGCTTATTTCATTGATACCTGCTGTCATAATCTCTTTTTTTTTACCAATTGACCTGAATGAATACAGCCTGTCGCTTTTAAGAACCGATATTGTCCCGGCTGAACATTCAGTAATCTATGATGATCTTGACAGTGACGGTGTTTCAGAGAGAATAGTCGCGTTTAACCTGTTCAATTCTTCAGGCTTATCAATAAGCAGCCGTGATGGAATAATCGATCAATGGAATTTTCATGGAAGCCTGGACCTGATTTCATTGAAGGGTTCCTTTATAATCGGGGATAAGGATAATGATCGCAAAAAGGAGATTTATGTGTTCACTTTTTCAGCTGATTCGATCCTCCTTCATTGTATCGGGAGCCTTCAGGATAAATCACTTCTGTTTTCGGACAGGCTGGTTGCACGTGCAGGCAAAGGCATTAAGAAACCTGACCCATTCATCATTCCGGCCGACATGGAGGATCTTGATGGTGATGGTTCAAAGGAACTGATTTTCGGCATTGGCACAGGTTTTTCCAAGTATCCCAGGAAAGTATTTTCATATTTTATGTCAAAGGATTCACTTGCAGGATCCCCCGATGCCTCGTATTTCATTCAATATATAAAGCAGGTTGATGTCAATGATGATGGAGTAAGGGAGATCCTTCCATGGGGTTACGCTGCAGGAAACATAACGCCTGAGGAGGCTGGTAATCCCTATCACGATTACAATTCATACCTTTTCGCACTCAGGGCTGACCTGAAGTTCCTGTTTTCTCCGATCGCTTTTCCAGGCGAATTCAGTGAGGTGATCCCGTTTGTAAGAAATACAGAAAACGGGAAAAGCATTGCAGCGCTCTATTCACCGCCTTCCGATAATATTAATTCAAGAATTTTCTGTTTTGACACAAATGGAGCAATAACAGATTCCTTAAATCTTGATTTACATTCCAATTTCATTGAAAATGCCGGTGATCATTACCTCTTACCCACAGCCGAAATAACTGATCTTAACGATGATATCCCTGTAACGAAACGGAATATAGTTCTTTTCAACAGGGATTTCAAAGTCGTCAAAACGATTCCGTTCAACGTCGGTCGCTATCATATAACCGACATAGACAGTGATGGTTTGCAGGAATATATTTTTCAAAACCTTGATGACGGGAGATTATATATTTTCAGGGATAACTTAACCAGCCCGGTTTCTGAAAAAATAACAATCGCTTCGTCAGGATGGGATAATTTAACACTCAGGAAAGGTTACGAAACCGATCCAAGCATATCTGTTCAGAGCGGTCAGAATCACTATATCCTGAAGTACAGTAAAAACCAAGGATATATTTTTTCATACCTTTATTTTCCGGGTATTTATTGCAGTGTTCTTGCTTTTGGCCTTTCAATAAGATCGATTCAGAGAAACCAGCTCAAAAAGAGATATGAGAATGAGAAGAAAATATCTGAGCTTCAGATGGCACTCATCAGGAACCAGCTGGATCCGCATTTTACTCTCAATGCCATCAATTCGATAATTTATTCGGTGAATTACGGTGACAGGAACGATGCTGCAAACAGCCTGAGATGTTTTGCCGGCATGTTCAGGGATATGGTACTTTCCGCGGGCTCCTCAAGAAGGTCGATCGAGGATGAAATTGCCTTCTGCACAAATTATCTCTCTCTTGAAAAGGTAAGATATGGCGACAAGCTTGAATACTCGATCGACATAGATGCGGATATTGATCAGAAGACCCTTATACCAAAGCTGCTCATCCAGATCCATACTGAAAATGCCATAAAGCACGGCATTTCGCCACTGGAATCGGGAGGCATACTGAAAATCAAAATATCTGAACCTGATGGTGAGCTGCAGATAGAGATTACCGATAATGGCATTGGCCGCGAAAAAGCTGCCAGTCAATCACAGAGTTCAACGAAAAAGGGCCTTGAGGTAATGAACGAACTCTACGGGCTTTACAGCAAGTTCTACAATGAAAAAATCATATCAGAAATCATCGATCTGCAGGATGAAGCAGGCAATGCGGCAGGTACGAGTGTCAGGATAAGGATCATAAAACAACCCAGCACTGGCTGATAATTGCAGAAATAAAAAACCCGGAGATTGACAGCTCCGGATTTTTTTATTTTTGATAATGTTGAATTACATGTTGTAATAACTTTCCCAGCCTTTTCGCGGAGGCCTGTCTGTTAACATGGCATTCGCAAATTTGTCGTTGATGATCTCTTTTGTATCCCGGTTGAAGATGAGCTTTTTGTTCCTGCGCATTGCAATTATCCCCAAAGAGAACATCTGTGCAAGTGGTGCAAATGTCTGGAAAGGTGAACGTGTATTTTCTTCTCCCATAACAGATTTCAGGAAGTTGACATAATGGCTTGACTGTTTCTTCGGGTAGTCGGGAAGCTTTGAAGCCATTTCCTTTGCCCTGGTTTCAGGAATGATGAACAGCGGGGCGGAGTGTGTTCCACCTTTGAAGGTAAGCTCTTTGGTGTAGATCACCTTGCCGGACTGAGGTCTTTTCTGTAGATTTCCGGTGCCCTGAGGCTTGTCAGTCTGCTTCTGAACTCCGCCCGGAGGTGGTATTGTGTTGTCTTCGGATGCGTCGACAGAGAAGTATCCTTCAGGAAGAGGCGGGAGGTTCTGCACCCCATCGTACCATGTTACGTCGACAGGCGGCATATCACCGCGGCTTGGGAAACGGAATTTGAGAGTTGTCTCGAGCGGGAAGAAATAGTCATTCAGGTTTTTAACATGAACAGCCTCAATCTCATACGGGAGGCCGAGATCCATGAACTCATGCACAGTATCGAGAATATGAGCGCCCCAATCACCCAAGGCGCCAAGTCCGAAATCGTACCAACCCCTCCAGTTACCCGGGTGATATTTTTCATTGAAATCATGGTATGCGGCAGTGGTTAGCCATGTGTCCCAGTCCTTGTCGGTCATGCCTTTGGGAAGTGGCTGAAGCTCGGGAAACCTGGTGATGTTCGGATCATACGGATGCCATCTGCGGGTTCCGTTCATAAAGGCAGTCACCGCGGTTACATCTTTGATTATTCCGGCATCTTTCCAGGCTTTGAACTGGAAATAGTTATCACCCGAATGGCCCTGGTTGCCCACCTGGGTTACAAGCCTCGGATTTGCCGCAGCCATTTTCGACATTATTTCTGCTTCGAGGAACGTCCGGCACATAGGTTTTTCAACATACACGCTTTTGCCAAGCTGCATTGCAGCCATGCACACCGGGAAATGAGCAAAATCGGGAATTGCAACCTGAACGGCATCGATATCGCCCGCCATCTGGTCGAACATTACCCTGAAATCGCGGAATTGTTTTGCCTTGGGTACAAGCTTTATTATCTCCTGACAACCCTGCGAATCCAGGTCCACATCGCAGACAGCTACGATATTCGCAAGGCCGGAATTGATAAATTGCTTTGCATCATTGTTGCCCTGATTAGCTATACCAATAAGGGCAAGATTGACTTTCCTTGCGGTACTGCCGGCTTTGGAGGGCATTATTTCAGGGATTATGATACTACCTGAAGCTGCACCGGCCAGCATTGCACCAGAACCTGCCAGCCCGACGGTTCTTAAAAAATTTTTTCTCGATACTTTATCTGTCATTTCAGTGACTTTAGTTGGTTATCATTCCAAATGTCACGAAATATACTAATTCAGATGAAAAATAACCGCTTTAATTCACGAATTCTGATTCATTGAAGCAGCTTATAAAAACTGACGGCATTATCGTGAACTATCATCCGGGCGACCGTTTTGGCTTCTTCTTCCGTGAAATATCCATCACTTACCTTATCGGTCAGCACTTTTGCAATAAGGCTCCTTGCAACATGCAATTCACTGTAAACATTCTCGACTGCCATGCAATCCCCGCCAAAAGCCATGAGCTTGTTCACAGGCACTGTCTCAAGCCATTCATTCAGGTATCTTTCACTATACTCAGGAGAAATTGAATACATCCAATTCATATCGATGTATACATTTTTGAAAGTTTTTGCCAGAGCAGCCAGTTCTCCTCCGAAAGGATAGCTTCCATGAAAGAGAACGAATTTTACATCCGGGAAGTCCATGAAAAGATTTGTCAGAAGCAGCGGATCAGAATGACCCAGATTGTTTCCATGTCCTGCCTGCATGCCCGTGTGAAATGCAACAGGAAGATCATACGCATCAGCAAGTTGCAGCAACCGATAAAGCATGTAATCCTGGAAAGGCTTCGCTTCAGAAAATGGAATAACCAGATCTTCATTTCCATTTACGAGCCTGCGGAATACTTTCTGGGCTGCTTCCTTCGAAACTTTTTCAAAACTAAGGGTTCTTGAATAGGCGAGCGAGACTTTTACCACTGTCATGCCATTCTTAACACTGGCTTCAAAAGCATCACGTAATGATTTTTCGTAATCCTCGAGGGAATAAATAGGATCCACCTGTGCGATGGCGAGTGAATCTATTGTATAATTTGATCTGACATTTATCCAGTGATCGAATCTTTTGGCATATCTGAAATACTCATCTTTTCCTTCCATATAATATCCGTCCTGGATAATAAAATCAATTTTGCAGGAGTCTTTCAGGATAACATCGAACCGTCGGGTGCTGTATGTCTTTTTAATTTCGTCCGACAGCCTTGCTGCTGTTTGTCCATTCAGGGATTCTATACCATACAGCTTTTTCGCGCCATATTGAAGAACCTTCATATAGGAAGTATTGAACGAATTATTGTAGTAAGGCTCAATGATATGCCATTTTTTTCCAGGGGTCAAAGAATCATTGTATAAACTGTCAAAGAGCGTTCGCGGCATACCGGCAGATACAAGATCATCATAGCCATTTTGCTGGAAGAGGAGCATCAAATCCTGAAAGCTACTCCCGGTTACGATTTCAGGTGTGAACAGATGCTCGTGGGTATCAATAACATGTAAGGAATCGACATATTTTTTTATCCTGTACCCGAAACCGGGCAGGGCGGGTACCTGACAAGCCAGTATATTGACTCCCAAAATTGTATATAATATGAGTGAAAGAAGACTTCTCATGTGAAAACCTTATTGCAGAATTATTCGTCCTATAGACTGCCGAAACCACCCTATTATTCTATGTTTAAGATTTTTTAACTTATCATCATAACAACAGCCCAGGCGTATCTGACAGCAGATTTTTAAACCAGCCGCTCTTGAACCAACAGGTAATTTGAGTTGTTAGAAATTGGAGACTTTTCAATTTCTAAGCAATATTTTTCAGAAAATATGGATCTATCGGGACTTAAATACCTAATTGTAGGAAGCGGATTCTTTGGCTCTGTTTTGGCAGAAAGGATAGCCAGCGAACTCAAAGAAAATGTCCTGGTAGTTGAAAAAAGAGATCACATAGGAGGCAATTGTTTCTCGCTCGATGAACCGGAAACCGGCATACATTATCATCTTTATGGAACCCACATTTTTCACACGCCGAATGAACGCGTGTGGAGATACATAAGCAACTTCACTGAATTCAACAGCTACTTTCACCAGGTATTGACAGTGCATAAAAACAAAGTTTACCAGATGCCTGTCAATCTCGAGACCATAAATAGTTTTTACAATATAACGCTCAAACCTTACGAGGTTGAGGATTTCTTACGAGAGGAGATCAGCAGGGAGAATGTAACACACCCGCCCCGGAATTTCGAGGAAAAGGCAATCAGTATGATGGGTCGTCCCCTCTACGAGGCTTTCATCAAAGGATACACGATGAAACAATGGCAGAAGGATCCGCGGGAAATGCCTGAAAGCGTCTTGAAAAGGCTGCCTTTCAGGAAGAATTACAACGAGAGTTATTACAACAGCCGCTGGCAGGGGATTCCGCTACATGGCTACGGCAGGATATTCGAAAAGCTGCTGGACTCGCCCAGGATAGATGTAAAACTGAATATTGATTTTTTCGACATCCTGGATCTCATACCATCCTCAACCAGGATAATCTACAGCGGCCCCATAGACAGATTTTTCAATTATAAATACGGCAAGCTGGAATACCGCACACTGCGATTCGAAAAGGAGATTGTTCCGTATGAAGATTACCAGGGCACTTCAGTAATGAATTATGCCGACATCGATGTTCCGTTCACGAGGATACATGAACCTAGACATCTTCACCCCGAACGGACAGACTACCCCAGGAACAGGTCAATGATCATAAGAGAGTATTCACTCCTTGATGATGGATCAAATCCCTTCTACCCGATAAATGATGAACGCAACCAGAAGCTTGTTATGGAGTACCGTGAGGAAAGCAAGAAACTGCATAATGTTGTGATAAGCGGAAGGTTGGGCGACTACAGGTATTATGACATGCACGATACTATTAATCATGCATTGGATATGTTCGACAGGATTTCAGCCGGTGCAGGTTATAATGCTTTCACCCTGGCAAATCAGAATGTGACCTGAACAATTAAAAATTTAAAATGACAGTTATGAAAAAGAGACAGAGGAAAGACAGGGAGAATATAGATCATCGTGGAAACGGGAGTGATCTGATAAGGATATACAAGCTGCAGATGGATGTCATACATAGTGTTCCGCCTACCTACTACAACCAGGATGGAGAACTGAAGAGAAAGAGTTCCCCCAAAAGCAAAATCAGTTAACGTTTACGAAGCACTATTAAATTATCAATTATGAGTTATGACAATGATAAGCTGGCCGGCAACGACCGGAATAGCGAGAACTTAATGCAACATTCTTACATGCACAGGGAAAGCCGTAATGGCAAGGATATCCTGAAAAATTACAATCCTCAGAAGATCAAAGACATAATCTGTTTTTCCCATCTCAGGTGGAATTTTGTTTTTCAACGGCCGCAGCATCTTTTGACCCGATGGGCCCGGGAAACCAGGGTGTTTTACTTCGAAGAGCCTGTCAAAGGCAGATTCGATTCGAATTTTCTAAAGACAGTATACAGCAGTTCCGAAGATAACCTCACCATAATAACGCCTCATGTAAAAGAAGATCTGAATGAAAGTGAAATAAACCAGTTTCTTGGTGAATCGGTAAATAACATCATTAAATGGTATCATGTAAAGGATTATCTTCTCTGGTACCTGACTCCGATGGCTGTTGAATTCACTTCGCATCTGAATTCTTCCATAATAGTATATGATTCGATGGATGAGCTTTCCTGTTTCAAAGGCGCACATCCGAACATGCTGGGTAATGAGGATGTATTGCTCAGGATGGCGGATGTTGTTTTTACCGGCGGGCAGAACCTTTATGAGTATAAAAAGCACAGGCACGGAAATATTCATCCTTTCCCCAGCAGCATCGACCAGGCTCATTTTCAAAGCGGGCTTGGTAGCCGCGATCCCAGGGATCAGGCAGGGATACCCCATCCGCGCGTCGGCTTCTTCGGAGTGCTCGATGAAAGGCTCGATATAGATCTTCTCGATAATCTTGCCCTGCTGATGCCTGAGATACAGTTTATTATGATAGGGCCGGTTGTAAAGATCGACCCCGGACAATTGCCACAACATTCGAATATTCATTACCTGGGACAAAAAAAATACGGCGAACTTCCGTTTTATCTCGCACACTGGGATGTTGCAATACTTCCTTTTGCAAAAAACGAAAGCACGCGGTTCATAAGTCCGACAAAAACTCCGGAATACCTTGCGGCAGGCAAGCCTGTCGTTTCCACCTCAATCCACGACGTCGTTGTTCCTTACGGTAAAGCAGGAATGGTAGAAATAGCCGACAACCCTGCTGATTTTGCAGCAGCCATAAAAATGCTGCTTAATCGCGTGAACACCGGGGAATGGGAAAGAAAAGTTAAAGAACATCTGAAGGGAAACTCATGGGACCTGACCTGGTCGAGAATGAAGGAAGTGATCTATAAGACTCTTGGACAGAAAGAAGCATTAAGGATCGAGGCTCTGGTGGGTGAAACTCAGGAATAACAGAGGAGGAAATTGGATCAGGAACAAAATAATCACAGCATTGAAATCTGGGGCGGCGCTGAATGTTCGGTTGTAAGGGTTGGAAATAACGTTTATGACCAGCTGGCCTGCAGCGGTCATGAGCAAAGGCCCGGTGATCTGAACTATTTTCATGAGCTGGGCATTAAAACGATACGCTATCCCCTTCTGTGGGAAAAATTTGACACCAATGAAGATGAGTTCTTCAGGCTTCATGATGACAGGCTTGAACAGCTTAACAAAATGGGGATCAAACCAATTGCAGGTTTGCTTCATCACGGAAGCGGGCCATTCCATACCAACCTGCACCACGACAGCTTCCCGGAATTGCTTGCCGAATATGCATTTAAGATTGCCCGGAGGTATCCGTTTTTAAGTTCGTATACTCCCGTGAACGAACCACTGACAACTGCAAGGTTCACTGGTTTGTACGGGGTATGGTTTCCTCACCTGAGGAATGACAGGGCATTCGCAAGAATCTTCATGAATGAGCTGAAAGGCACAGTTCTTTCGATGAAGGCCGTAAGAAGCATCAATCCACAGGCAGGCCTCATCCAGACAGAAGATATTTGTATGATCTACAGCTCAGATGAACTCAGCTACCAGGCGAATTTCGAGAACGAGCGAAGATGGCTGACTTACGATTTTCTTCTTGGGAAAGTGGATCGGCACCATCCGATGAGGAAATATTTTACAGATCAGGGCATAACCGATGAGGAGCTTGATTTCTTCATTCAAAACAAGACAGCTCCCGAAGTTTGCGGATTCAATTATTACGTCACAAGCGAGAGATACCTGGATCAGAGGAAATCACTTTACCCTGCATGTTTCCATGGGGGTAATTTATTGCATGAATATGCCGATGTGGAAGTTGTGAGGGCGAATGTACCCGACACCATCAGCTCGTACCGGCTGTTAAAGGAAGCATGGGAAAGGTACAGTCTTCCATTGGCCCTGACTGAAGTGCACCTCGCCTGCACAAGGGAAGAACAGCAAAGATGGTTTTATGAAGCATGGAATACTGCAGTCAGGCTGAGAGAGGAAGGGATTGATTTCAGGGCTATAACAGCCTGGTCATTCTTCGGAAGCTATGACTGGAGCTCCCTGTTATGCGAAAAAAGAAATGATTACGAATCAGGTATTTATGATATAAGATCCGGAACGCCAAGACCAACTGCCCTGGCCGGACTCATAAAGAAGCTTAACAGGGGAGAGGATCCCCGCAACGACTTGCTCGATGTACCAGGATGGTGGAGAAGAAGCAACAGGTTTATATATAAGGACAAGCATGAAATTTTCAATGCTGCGCATGATGATAAAACTGATTACAGCAAAATAAGGCCATTGCTCATCACAGGCTCAAACGGTTCGCTGGGCAATGCATTTGCAAGAGTTTGCGAATCACGCGGTATCGTCTTTCACCTGTCCGGCAGAGCAGAACTGGATATTGCTTCAGAGGAATCTGTCAGGCAAACAATCGATAAAATACAGCCATGGGGCATAATCAATGCAGCCGGTTTCACCGGCATCGATGAGGCTGAAACGGATGCATACACCTGTTTCAGGGAAAATACAATCGGACCTGTTAAGCTTGCTGAGGCGTGCAGGAATGGGAATATCAGGTTTGTAACTTTTTCGGCAGACCAGGTTTTCAACGGTAAGAAGAAAAGCCCGTACCATGAGAGTGATACAACCAATCCCATCAATCTTTATGGGCTATCAAAAAAAATTGCCGAGGAGAAAGTACTCACGATCAATCCTGACTCAATGATAGTGAGGAGTGGTTTTTTCTTCAACCCATGGCATTTCAAAGACGGGTTATTAAGGCTTCTTAGCTCAGGAATGCTTTCGGACAGGAAATATAATCTGCCCTCAGACATAATAATTTCGCCGGCATATTTACCCTTTATGGTTAATACCGTTCTTGATCTGATGATCGACGGAGAATCGGGAATATGGCATCTTTCGGGTCAGGAGGAGGTATCTTTTTACGAATTTGCCAGGATGGCCTTGGGTATTGCCGGAATAGACGATTCAATTATAAGCCCGGTCCCATCATCAAAGCTGGGCTATGCAGCAAAACGACCGGAATACTCAGTGCTCAAAAGTTCATCAGGGATCGTTCTTCCCGGCCTCGAAAATACACTCAACAGCTTCATTGATGAGTTCCGCAGTGGAACTTCATTGCGTGTCATGGATCTTTCATCTTTTTACACTGAAGTCATATGATGAAGAAATTTATGTTTGCCACAGGGATAGAAAACAGCTATCCCACCATCGAGATGCCGGATGGGTCTACAAAGCGGATCGATGAGATGGAGAAGACACTCCATTACAAATACTGGGAAACTGATTTTCACCTTACAAAGGAACTCGGAATCAATTTCCTGAGATACGGTCCTCCTTTTTACTCTTCTCATATTGCACCGGGAAGGTTCAACTGGTCCTTCGCAGATACAACCTTCGACAAGCTGCGCGACCTGGAAATTACTCCTATCGTGGATCTCTGCCATTTTGGGGTGCCCGACTGGATGGGAAATTTCCAGAACCCGGATTTTCCGGAGTTATTTGTTGAATACGCGGCTGCGTTTGCGAAAAGATTCCCATGGGTAAGGATGTACACTCCCATCAACGAGATCTTCATAACAGCCATGTTCTCAGCTCAGTATGGATGGTGGAACGAGAGGCTTTCAGACGACAGGTATTTTGTGATTGCACTGAAGAATCTGTGTAAGGCCAACATACTGGCAATGCAGGCAATTCTGAAAATTCAGCCCCAGGCTGTTTTCATACAAAGCGAATCGGCTGAATATTTTCATGCAGAAGATCCTTCATGCCAGCACCTGGCGAAGATACTGAACGAAAAACGCTTCCTTTCTCTCGACCTTGTATACGGTTCTCCAATCAGCGTACCCATGTATGAGTATCTGCTCAGCAACGGGATGACCAAGGATGAATACAGGTGGTTCATGAACAATGCCAGCAAGCTGAGGTGTGTCATGGGGAATGACTATTATATCACCAACGAACACCTTGTAAAATCAGATGGTTCCACGGAAGCATCCGGAGAAATATTCGGCTATCATGTAATAACACACCAGTATTATCAGAGGTACAACCTGCCTGTTATGCACACCGAGACCAACCTGGCCGAACCTCTTTCGGTTGACTGGCTCAAAAAGCAATGGATCAATGCGTATCAGCTGCGCCAGGATGGTGTGCCGATGCTTGGCTTCACGTGGTACAGCCTAAACGACCAGGTTGACTGGGATACTGCACTGAGGGAAGACCGCGGCAAGGTTAATCCACTGGGCTTGGTTGACATGGACAGGAAAATACGGCCTGCAGGGAAAGCTTATAAGAAGATTATAGAGCAATGGTCCCCGGTGCTTGAGAAGGAACCCCTGGGATTGCAGTTATAGAAACTGCCGTTAAGAATTATTCTTATCTTTAATGAATAATTCTAATTAACCCACGACCCATGAAAAACCTTTTTAGCCTGCTTGCTGTAATTGTAATAATTTTTGTTTGCAGCTCTTTCCTGAAAAAAGAAACCAACCAGGAAAATGTATGTTCCTACAACAAGGATTCGATGATTGTTGTGATGAGGATTGAACGCAAAATTAAGCCGGAATATGTCTCCCTGTTGAAAAAATCATTCGATGCGTGCAAGAAAGAAGTGCTTGCAAAGGAGCCGGGCTGTATCAACTATACAATGTTCCAGTCTTATAATGACAGCACTTTGTTCTGCATCACTGAAGCCTGGAGGACTAAGGCTGATCATAATGCACACATGCAGCTTGAGCACACGCAAAAGCATCTTGCCGAGATAAAAGGGATCAATGACCCTTCATTCAGATCAACCTCGAATTACACCTACTGGGTCTGTCCGGGAGCCAATCCAAAAAAATAAGACGGGTTTGCTTCACTTGTAATTCACCACTGTCTCGAGCGAGCTGCGGGGTGATGCTGCTGATGTTGCATCGACGCTTTTGTCAATGTGGCCTATTCTCAGAATGCTCACCGCTTTAAATCCTTCAGGTATACCCAGAGACTGCTTTTTAGTGGCATTGATGTCTCTTACAGGCCCTGCATAAATATGAGCGCCAAGTCCGAGCCCCTGGGCAGCCACATACATATTCTGCATTGCAAGTCCGCAGTCGAAGTCTGGTGTGCCACCCGTTGCAGATTCAACGCCGGAAATTACAATCAGAATATTTCCCTGTGTTAAATTTTTAACAATTTCTGCAGCAAGTGCATAGTCTTTCACTACTGTGAATTTCCAGGGTTGTTTGTTCATTCCGCTTGGAGCTTTGTTGCCACAATCGAGAATGGTATGTATATCTTTGTCGGATACAGGCTCGGTTGTAAAAGCTTTTGCGGAATATCCCGAAAGAATGACTTCAACCACAACGTTGCCTGCCTGACCCTTCAAAATTGCCGTACTCAGAAGTACGATCAATACTGGTAACACTGCTTTCCTGTACATAGTCTGTTTGTTGGATTCATTCAAATTTAAAGAAATATACTGAATTAATTTCGGGGTCATTTTTTTATCGGCTCTCCCGGATGATTAAATTATGCAACAATTTCGAAAAATTATGTAAAACTTTCCTTCTCTGCAGACCTTCTACTAAAGGGGCTTTCGTTTCACCCCCTGTTCTGAAAGGTGAATTTATTTAACCAATTATAAAGAAAGGAACTAAATATGTTAAGCAGTGTAAAAGAAATCAGGAAGTTTAAGCTGAATGGTCTTGACGAAGAGGTAGGCGGATTCAAAGAGTTCTACTTCGACGATAAATTCTGGACCGTCAGGTATCTTGTTGCCAGCACAGGGAAATGGCTTAACAAGAGACAGGTTCTGATCTCACCATACTTCATAGGAAGTATCGATCATGAACTGGAGTTCATCAATGTGAGTCTCAGAAAGAAGGAGATAGAAGGAAGTCCTTCGATAGACACTGACAAACCCGTTTCGAGGCAATTTGAAGAATCATATTACAGCTACTACGGTGCCCCAGTTTACTGGGGCGGGCCATCCGTTTGGGGACCCCTGCCTTCACTTGTGCACGACAGGACAATGTGGCGCGACATTAAGCCAAAAGAGAACAGCTGGGATCCGAATCTCAGAAGCAGCAAAGATGTTTCGGGCCACACGATACAGGCAAAGGACGACAGAATAGGGCATGTCGATGACTTCATAATCGATGAGGATACCTGGACAATCAGGTACATGGTAATTGACACAAAGGATTTTCTTCCGGGCAAAAAGGTCCTTATCTCCCCGGAATGGATCGACCGCATCAGCTGGAACGATTCGAAAGTGTTCGTAAACCTCACCACCGACTCAATTAAAAATGCTCCTGAGTTTGATGCTGACGAAGGTGTCTCAAGGGAATATGAGAACAGGCTGTATAATCACTACAAACGTGAAGGATACTGGCTTGGAGAGCCTGTAACATCTGACTTTTCCGGATCTTCACGAAATTATTCAGGATCCAGGATCAGGTAATCTTAAATAATTAAATTACTTCAAGCCCTTTCCGAAACCGGAAAGGGCTTTTTTTATGCGAACAATTCAAAATACCAGGTTTATTTTATCGTAAGGGTGGCCTTCACATCAGGGTCGTTTTCCGACGTTACTGTAACAGTTATTTTAGATTTCACGTCTTTTGCCATTTTTCCGAAGACGGGAATTTTAGCTGATTCACCCGGTTTCAATGCAACAAAATTATTAAGCAGCTGAGCAGTGCAACCCGCGACATCGGTAACGGCTGAAAGCCTGAAAATCTCTTTTCCCAGCCAGGCTGAAGTATCGCGGTAATGGAGGGATGTA
The DNA here is from genome assembly GCA_050259395.1 of Chloroflexota bacterium. Classification (GTDB taxonomy): domain Bacteria; phylum Bacteroidota; class Bacteroidia; order Bacteroidales; family VadinHA17; genus LD21. The sequence continues at coordinate 7,197 of JBLNAO010000023.1, read as the reverse complement.
TCAGCCATTGCCTTTTCTCCTGTATTCCTGACAGTGAAGAACATATATGTTCCTTTCTCATCTGGTTTTCCTGTTGATGAAAGCGATACGCCTCCGTGATTTCCAGCGGTTGCATCCTGTGATCTTACTCCAATGCTGTATGAAAGAATGCCGTTTTCTTCTTTTTTATCAAGAACATAAAAATGAAGCCGGTTTGCCTCATCAATCCATTCATTCATGCTTCCCGAACCTGTGCCTGCATGAAACAGTGCATCGTTTAACTGCCTGTAATCCGCGACAGTCCTCATCACTTTCTGCCCATCGGGTTTTATGTAATCAACCATGTTAATGTCTTCCGGATGCGCATCTATGACCCAATTGAAGCAATTGAAGCCGTTGGTCCCACCGTTACGGCTTTCCTTATCCTTATTTTTTGCAATAAGCACGCCGTTGTCGGGGCAAAACGAATCGTAACCTACACGCTGCACAACTTCGACCGAGTAAAAATCGTAGTTTGGAACACCCGGTGAAAGTGGATTTTTTCCTGGATCATCTGCCGGGGTTCTGTCATGTGGTTCGTCTCCATCAAGCCTGACTATTATCCCGGCAAAAGAACCTTTTACAGGATCAGCCGCCCTTGCTGTTACTGAAGCAACCACCGATCCTGATGAGGCAAGATCCTGCCGGCTTAAGGTAAGAACCTGTTCATTTGAGATGAATCCGTTGGCCATCCTGTTCCTGAGCATCAGGCCTGCCGGCATTGAAGCACCCATTGCTGCCGGCACCACCCAGCGCCTGTGAGGTCCGCCGGGTCCGTTGAACGAGCCGCGGTCCATCATGTCCCATGGTCCGGAGCCGGCCCTGCGATAGGGCTGGACATACGGATTGTTGTTGTTATCACCTGTATCAAATGCATAATGGCCGAGCTCGTGTGTTATTGTGCCGGAGTTTTCGCCCTGCCTTATTGATGATAATCCCCATTGCATCTGTCCTGCCTTCCATGATGTCCATGGAACATATCGTGTTGGAATCCAGCGAGGTTTTGTTGTGTCGGGATTTCCCCATGCTGAAGGAATGTCTTCCTTTGAGAGGAATTTCATTTCACCAAACTCCTGCCATACGCCCGTTTCATCATATCCCGCATAGATACGAAGCACTGCGTCATAATTTTTCTTTATATCGCCTTCGTTGACTTTCCAGATTGAATCAACGTGCGGCTCCATGCGGCTTCGGGCTCTTCCACCGAAAGGAACAGAGGTGTTCTGATTATATTCATTCAACCCATATTCCCACAATTTCCGGGGCATCAAGTAAGGGCCGAAGGCATCGAGGACTGTAATACCGAATTTACCCCTCGATTGTTCCATCCAGTAACCGTTTATTGTTTGTCCGTGATTTACGGCAGATGGTTTCAGCCAGAAATCTGAGTAAAAACGCGGAACATCCTCCCTCTTTACAGGATCGATCTGAGGATTTCCGAAAAGATCAGAGTATTTAGGCAAAGTTATAACGAAAGGCTGGTCGGTAAAATCTACAGCAACCAGGGCCATACGGAATTTTCTTTCAGGAACAAGGGATGGATCAGCCCAGTTCTTTCCGGGGATGGGACGGTAATCTTCCCACGTCATTTCATCCTGGTCCTGAACAACCTGTGGATCGATAGGGTTCGGAGGAATTGTGAGTTGCCTGTCGTAGCCAGCTGAATTTTTCCTGCCTTGTGAAAATGATACTGAACCTGTTGCAAAAAAAATGAAGAACAAAAAAAGTGTTTTTTTCATTGATGCGGTATAAGGATGTTTAAAAGTATAAAAAAGATTGAATTACTTAAGACCCGGCCTGCAACCAAGATGGGAGAAATTTGTTGTACACATGAATCAGCGACTTATGAAATGCAACAATCACTCTTCGAAATAGCTCAGGGGATAAATATCCTTCCTTTTGACGGGGAGGCTTTGTTTTATCCGGGATTCCTGAATGAAAAGGAAAGCAGGTTTCATTTCGAGATGCTTCTTAACGAATATGAATACAGGCAAATACCTGTCAGGATTTACGACAGGGAAATGCTGCAGCCAAAACTTACCGCATTGGCAGGAGAGCAGGGTGAAGATCTTGAATACTCCTCCGGTATTTTACCTGTCCAACCCTGGACAGAAAACCTGAGCATCCTGAAAGACAAGGTCGAAGAAGTTGCCGGAGTACGCTTTACACATGCCCTTCTGAATCTTTATCGCGATGGAAAGGATGGGGTTGGATGGCACCGTGACAAGGAAAAACCATGGGGTCTCGATCCTGTAATAGCTTCTTTGAGCTTTGGAGCGGCACGTACCTTCCAGATGAGATACAAAGAAAACAAACAGATAATCAAAACCGTGGAACTCACACCGGGGAGTCTTATAATCATGAAAGGTCTGAGTCAGCGTCGTTGGGAACATCGCATACCGAAAACAAACAAACGTATAGGCCCGAGGCTGAATATTACTTTCAGGGTCATGCCAAAATAATGTTGTGTGAAACTTAAACACATTGTTTTTGTTTATAGAAAGATGCCTGTTAAATTGATCAGGTCGGTTTGCATTGTTGCATGGATTTTGTTAATTACAAATTTTTGTTACATTTATTCAGTTTTAAAAAGAACATCATTAATTACTTATAAAACGGTACTGTTATGACAAAATGTAAGAAACTGAAAGCTGCAGGGATTGTCCTGTTCTCATTATTTATGGCTTTCAACCTTTCCGCCCAGGACAGGAGTGAACTTATCAAGGTTTATAATGCCGGTGCAAAAGCAGCGCAGACAAACGTTGATTCGGCAATCATTTATTTTGAGAATGCAATCAGCATTGCAGACAAGATCGGAGAATCTGCAAATGACATCAAACAAAATTCCATAAAGGTTCTGCCGGGGCTTTACCTTAAATCAGCTTCGGGCATGTATACTGCAAAAAAACCCGATGCTGATGTTATAAGAACCGCAAAGAAGGCTGTCGCGACAGGTGAAAAGTACGGGAATGCCTCTGTGAAGGAAAGCGCTAACAAGATACTTGCTCAATCTTATACAAGGATGGCAGGAGAATACTTCAAAAGCAAGGATTACGATAAAGCTATTGCTACATTCGACAGCGTTCTGGCTATCAATCCCGACAATGCAGCAGCTATCTATAACAAAGCGCTTATCTACAGGGCCCAGAATAATTCTGATGCCCTCGGGCAGACTGTTGATCAATATTTGACAAAGCTTCCGGCGGGAGATGAAAAAGGCAGGCAGGCTTCGAAAATGGCACTTGAATATTTCCGTGCAGCAGGATCAAAAGCAAACCAGGCCAATCAGCTTGATGAAGCCCTTAACCTGCTCAATAAAGCTGCAAAGTACGGAGAAGACAAAGACCTCTTTTATTACTTTGCTGATGTCTATAACAAGCAGAAAAAATTTGACCAGGGTGTCGAATATGCACAAAAAGGCCTTGCCCTCGAAACAGGAACTGCAGACGCAAAAGCTAAATTCTATTTTCAGCTTGGTCTTGCCCAGGAAGGAAAGGGACAAACGGCTGAAGCATGCGAATCTTTCAAGAATTCTTTGTTCGGAGCTTTTGCAGAACCTTCCAAAGCAAAACGAACAAACCTGAAATGCCAATAATCACCGAGGAATAATTAATAAAAAAGGGTGTTCAAAACGAACACCCTCTTTTTTTAAGGAATTACCTCACTCTTACTGAGGTTGTATCGACATCAACATCCACTTTGTCTTTATCATGTTTGATATTTATGTCAACATCTTTGTCTTTGTCCTTCCTGTTATTTTCCAGACGTATGTCGGCATCCTGATCTCTCTGTCCCATTCCTGAAGCGCCGGACTTAAGGCCCCATATTTCGACTACAGCTTTATCGGCACGTGCGCTCTCATCTTTCAGGAAATTTAAAGTTACCTTATCAAGTTCCTGCCTGGTATCCAGAGGGAGAGCCTTGCTCTCGGAATTTACATTCAATGAAGACTGTAAACTGAGATCTTCCTTTTTCCCGTTTTCGTACTGTACCTCTACATTGGTAAGATTTACCTTTTCATCTTTGGCCTTGAATTTAATGGCGGAATATTTCTCGTTGGCATTTACCGTTTCAACACGGTCCCTGTCCCAGTCAAATACTCCATAATCTTCACTCAGGTTAAGAGTCGCTTCACCAATTTTCTCCCAGTCACCTTTATCTTTCGACGAAGCCTGCTGTCCATATGTCAGACCAGTTAAACCAAAAGCAACCGTAAGCAAAAGCATAAATATTGTTCTTTTCATGACATTTCATTTTAATTTAAACTTCACCTTTTTTCTAACCCGTCAAAAGTAGAGTCAATGAGAAGTTTTTTTGTTATACAATTTGCTTTAGATGTTACAGTGAGCCATCTTTTTGACAAATGAACCTTGTTATAGATAATTGTAGAGGGGATCAGGCAATCTCATGAATAAATTATTGTATTTGTAAAAAAAAAACTTAAGTTTATTATCTTCAAAAAACCCCTATGAGAAACCTGAAACCTGTATTATTTCTGTTTTTAATTTCATTACAATTTATCAGCATCAACGGGCAGAAAAGGCCTGAGCTGGCGCCATACCCTCCGATGGGATGGAACAGCTGGAACTGGTTCGGCAAAAAAGAGATTAACGAGCAAACCGTCAGGGAGGTAATCGATGCCATTGTTGGAAATGGTCTGAAAGATGCCGGGTATAATTACGTGATTGTTGATGGAGGCTGGAGGGACGTGAAGCTCGATCCTGAAGGACGTCTTGTTGCCCACCCGGTTAAATTTCCGCACGGAATCAAAGCTCTCGCAGATTATGCTCATTCAAAAGGCCTGAAGTTTGGAGTACATGTTGTCCCCGGAACTCTTGATTGCGGCGGCGATGCAGTCGGAGGTTTCGGCCGGGAAGAATTGCATCTGTCACAGTTCGTCGAATGGGGTCTGGATTTTGTTAAACTTGATCTCTGCAGGCAAACAGCTGATCCCTGCACCTCCTGTGAAAAGACCAGCGGTGGCTGGAGCGAGCAGACCATAAAAGACACATATACAAAATGGAGCCGGCTTCTGGCCGGTTGTGGAAGGGATATGATCTTCAGCATAAGCGCTTACCGGTTCCGCGACTGGAATCCTGAAGTGTGCAACATGTCGAGAACCACTTATGACATTCAGTGCAGGATAAATAAGGAAGGCGCCGTCTTTGATAAACCAGACAGATCCAATACAAATTACCTCAGCGTGATGGCAGCGGCCATGAACAATGATCTGTCTGCTAAATATGCCGGCAACGGTTACTGGAACGATCCCGATATGATGGTCACGGGAAACCAGGGCTTGTCTCAGGCGGAGCAGGAATCACATTTCGGATTGTGGTGTATTATGAGTTCGCCATTATTCCTGGGAAATGATCCCAGGATTATGGATGATTTTGAAAAGAAGCTTGTTACAAACCGGGAAGCAATTGCTGTCAACCAGGATCCTGCAGAGCAGGGCAGGCTTGTTAAAGATGAAGACAATTGTCAGATATGGATGAAAAAGCTGTCAGACGGGAAAGTCGCTTATCTGCTTCTGAATACTGATCCCGAGAAAAAGAAAGATCTGGTTCTTAATCTCAATTCCCGCAAAAAAGTTGTGATCCGCGATATTCTGAACAATGAAGATCTGGGAAAATTCCGGAAATCGATAAACCGGCCGCTTGCTCCGCATTCATGCAGCTTATTAATTGTTTCATCTTAACTCCCCGACATGAAATTCTTCAAAATCTCTTTCATTGCCATATTTGTCATTCTTAACGCCTGCAATGTCAAGAATGACATTAAGAAATCTGTTGCTGTTGCTGAAACACCACCTATGGGTTGGAACAGCTTCGATTCCTACGATTGCAGAATAAACGAGGAGCAGTTCAAAAACAATGTCGACTATATGGCTGACAACCTCCTGGAATACGGGTGGAACTATGCTGTAATCGATTACATCTGGTGGCATCCAGATCCGGGCAACTGGGGCAATCCCAAAAGGCGCTATGGTCATCCGAATATCAGGTACGCATCTGATGGAAGACCAGTTGATTCCACCACAATCGACGAGTTCGGAAGATTGCTGCCTTCAGTTGAAAGATTTCCTTCTTCAGCAGGAGGGAAGGGATTCAAACCCATTGCAGATTATGTGCATTCCAAAGGTCTGAAATTCGGAATTCACATCATGCGTGGCGTACACAGGTATGCCGCCTATTACAAGCTTCCTGTAAAAGGTACGGAGGTTACATGTGCAGCGATAGCCGATGTAAAGGACACGTGCGACTGGTGCAATCATATGTTCGGGGTTGATTCCTCAAAGGCAGGTGCGCAGGAGTATTATAATTCTCTTTTCGAGCTTTATGCTTCCTGGGAAATAGATTTTGTGAAAGTCGACGACATTCTTGCGCCAGGTTATCAACAGGGCGAAATTGATATGATAAGGAAAGCCATCGATAGATGCGGAAGACCTATGGTGCTCAGTCTTTCCCCCGGCGAGGCACCTGTTTCAATGGCCGGTCATCTTGCCACAACTGCCAATATGTGGAGGATCTCGGCCGATTTCTGGGATGAGTGGAGCAAGGTGAAACATAATTTTGAGCTCCTCGATAAATGGTATGCTCAAATAAAACCAGGCGCCTGGCCCGATGCCGACATGCTTCCTGTGGGGCGCCTGAGCCTTGGAGGGAGACCTCACGGACCTGAAAGAGATTCGTATTTTACCTGGCCCGAGCATTACACATTATTTTCACTCTGGATGATCTCGAAATCTCCGCTCATAATGGGTGGTGATCTTCCGCTTTCAAATGATTCCACATTTTTCTTTATGACCAATCCTGAAACAATTGCCGTCAATCAGAACAGCACCAACAACAAACAGCTGTTCAGGGACGGCAGGAAGGCAGCCTGGATCGCCGATGATCCTGCTTCAGGCGGTAAATATCTTGCTTATTTCAACCTTACAGATTCAGTACAGACGTTTGATTTTGACCCGCAGACAATATCTTTCCGAGGCAGTGTGAGGGTACGCGACCTGTGGACCAGGAATGATATCGGAACATTAAGCGGGAAGCTGAATCTTAAACTTGAACCTCATGGCGCTGCAATGTACAAACTCACAAAAGCTGAATAAATTCATTCCATGAAACGAAACCTGATCTTTACTGCATGCTGCCTCTCGGGAGCATTAATCAGTTGCAA
>JBLNAO010000022.1:0-16326 GCA_050259395.1 Chloroflexota bacterium | reverse complement strand
ATGAACTGGAAGGCGTTCAGCCTGCCGATGGATGAAAAATTTGTTTACAACCTCAGGTCATCAGGCAAGAATCTGGATAAGCCCGGGATCTTCTTCCGCGGCAATTTCATGATCAACAGCGCTGCAGGTGTTTCAAAAGGAGATACATTCATTGATGTTACGAATTTCACAAAAGGAATTGTATGGGTCAATGGGCACAATCTTGGCAGATACTGGAATATAGGTCCGCAAAAAAGGCTTTATTGCCCGGCATCCTTTCTTCGCGAAGGCATGAATGAAGTTATGATATTTGACCTCCACGAAACATCGATGAAGATGGTTACCGGCTGGAAAACAATGGAGTAGCAGCCCGGAACAGCGAATTAAAGAAACAACCTTTTTATATGCCTGTCATACACGTTCTCAAGGACACACTTTGAGACGATCTTCTCATTGGTTTCCAGAAGGTTGTAGTACTGATCCATCTTTTTTGCTGCCAGCTTGTAAGCCACATGGATCAGCTGCCTCATATCGGGATTGTAATACCTGTTATCCTGATTATGCCTGATTGAATCAGCAAAACGATGATTATCCCAGCCTTTCACTTCAGCAGCCGATGGCAACGAAGAGATCCTGATATCGATAACATCAGCATACGGAGCGCATAGTTCTTCGATATGCTCCAGGGATTCGGAATATATTCCCTTTACAAACTGAAGCCCGTCACCACCAGCTTCCGCCAAACCGATGACTTCCTCGAGCCATGTTGTGCCGGCAGTTTTGAGGTGAATCCCCTTGTCATGGTTCCTGATGATGGAGCCAATATGCGGATATATTGCGAACTTATCCGATCCGGAGTGGACGCTTATCTTAAGGTTTTCAGGTAACCCGAATTCTTTAACGGCATAATCGATTACCATCAGGTCGGCTTCAAATTCTTCGGCAAACTTCAGGGGGTCGCCGACATAATCCACTCCCTTGTTGAACCTGCCAGAGAATTTCGGAGCAATTGTCTGGACAGGTATATTTTCCGACGCCAGCATTTTCAGGATAAACAGGAGCTCCACGGGTGATTGCGGAGTTGCAACTTCATCCATCGAGATTTCAGTGACAAAAGTTCCGGAACCTTTATGCTTCTCGATCTTCCTGTAGATGTCGTATGCTTTTATCGCTGCAAAGAGGTACTTCCCGGCAATTTGGTTAAGAAGGGTCTTAGTGATTTTAAAAGAGTCTTTCATACCCGGCAGAATCAGCTTGCCTGCATATTTCTCAGTACTCTTCAGAAACTCATTGATCTCGTCCAATCCGGCTTTTTTCCCTATAAAGGAGGCCACATCGATTGTGAAAAAATCAGAATGATCGAGGAACCTGTCCACGGTATCATTATTGATATGGTCAGCATCCACGAAATATGGTTTTCCATACCCGGCTTTTTTTGTAACGGTATCTGCTTCCGCTCTTACGTCACCCGGTTGTGTTCCGATCGTAACATGCTCGCGATTTGACTTGTTCCAGACGGGAGTTATCTCTACCCCCTTTTCGGCAGCCTTCATTATTGCCTTTAGCTGAGCACCACCCTGGTGACCGAATCTGTCTCCAAGGCCCATTGAATATTTTCCAATTTTTTTCATCATGAAAAACTTTATTTTCTTTTTTCTTCCTTTTTCTCCCGACGCTCCTTTCGTCGGTCGGGGTCTACGCTTCGCTACGACTTTTTCCTATTTATCAGATTTCCACTTTTTTCATTTTGGGTACAAGGAAGTGCATTACAGCCCACGCGAGCAGATATGCGACTGCACAGAATACGAAAACGATAGTGTAGGCTGTGGTCATGTTGCTTTGCACGATCGGAACCTGGAGGGCTTTAAGCTGATCGAACATTGCAGGATCAACAGACTGAATCTTCTGTATCGCTTCGGCGGGAAGGTTGCTGAGCGCTACTTTGTCGATATCAATAACATCATTGTATTTGTTAATGAGAGTCATCGATTTGATCTGCTCGACAAACCCTCCAAGGTTATGAGCCTGAGCCTCGACCCATGATTTAGCGATGCCTGACTGGCGGAAACCGTCAAATATCCACCCTGATGCCTTGTTCACCATAATGCCGCCAAGGCCCCCTGCCATGCCGCCTATGCCTGTAACGCTGCCGACCGTCTTTTTGGGAAACATGTCTGAAACGGTTGTGAAGATATTTGCCGACCATGCCTGGTGTGCAGCAGTTCCGACACCGATGAGAAGTACCGGGACCCAGTAGCTGATGTATCCGAGCGGTTGCGCCAGAAGAACGAGGAGCGGGAATACTGCGATGAGGAGCATTGCCTTCATCCTCCCGGTGTATGGATCATAACCTTTATTGATAAAATACATCGGGAACCATCCACCTGTGACACTGCCGACTGTAGACATGGTGTAGAGCACTGCAAGTGGAAAAGCAACCTGCATGCCTGTCATGCCATACTGGGCTTTCAGGAAAGCTGGCAGCCAGAAGAGGTAAAACCACCATACGCCGTCGGTCATGAATTTTCCGAAGCTGAATGCCCATGTCTGCTTGAATCTCAGGAGCTTGAACCAGGAAACTTTTTCGGATGCATCAGACCCTTTTGCAGGAGCTTCGTCTATATTATCTGAGTGAATGTAATCGAACTCCGGTTTTTCAACCCTTTTGCTCCTAGAGGGGATCTCATAGAGCCAGAACCAGAAAATGAGCCAGGAAAATCCGATCGCTCCGATGATGATAAAGGCTGATTCCCAGCCAAGGTGCTTGACGATCCACGGCACAACTACCGGGGCGAGTATGGCTCCAACGTTTGTACCTGAATTGAAAATACCCGTAGCAAGGGCCCTTTCTTTTTTCGGGAACCATTCGGCCACAGTTTTAATAGCTGCAGGAAAGTTTCCGGATTCACCGAATCCAAGCAAGCCGCGAGCCACCATAAAGCCCCCGGTGGTTCTTGCAAGTGCGTGTGCCATTGCAGCAAAAGACCAGATTATCAACGACCAGGCGTATCCCCATTTGGTGCCAAGCCAGTCGATGAACCGGCCGGCAAAGAGCATTGAAATTGCATAAACGAACTGGAATGCTGCAACGATGTTGGCATAATCGGTGTCGCTCCAGTTGAACTGTACCTCGAGTGTATCCTTGAGCAGGCTGAGGACCTGCCTGTCGAGGTAGTTTACAGTTGTTGCGAAAAAAACAAGCGCACAGATCGTCCACCTGTATTTTCCAATCTTTTGGTTAATTTCAGAGATCATAGGTTAGGTAGGGTTGGTTTTTTTAAACATTATAGGTCGTCGATGCTGTTGTGCCGCCACGGCCTGTCCAGTTGGTGTGGAAGAATTCTCCCCTTGGCTTATCTGTTCTTTCGTAGGTGTGTGCACCGAAATAATCACGCTGGGCCTGGAGAAGGTTTGCTGGAAGCCTTTCGCAACGGTATCCGTCAAAATAGGAGAGAGCCGCAGATATTGCCGGTGCCGGGATGCCGTTTGTAACTGCGGCAGCAACAACATTTCTCCATCCGGCCTGTGCTTTCTGAACCTTGTCGCTGAAGAAAGGATCGAGGAGAAGGTTGGTAATATCCTGGTTATTGTCAAATGCTTCCTTGATCTTCCCGAGGAAAGCCGAGCGTATGATGCATCCGCCCCTCCACATCAGGGCAATGCCGCCATAATTCAGCTTCCATTTGTACTCTCCGGCAGCTGCTCTCATGAGAGAATAACCCTGTGCATACGATACAATTTTCGAAGCATAGAGCGCATCCTTCAGATCGCTGATGAATTTCTTCCTGTCGCCCTTGAATTCCACTTTGGGACCATTCAGCAATTTTGACGCAGTCACTCTTTCGTTTTTCAGGGCTGAAAGACATCTTGCAAAAACTGCTTCACCAATAAGTGTAAGAGGTATACCCAGGTCAAGGGCAGTAACGGCTGTCCATTTTCCTGTTCCTTTCTGTCCTGCTGTGTCCAGGATCTTATCTACAAGTGGCTGGCCGTTTGTGTCCTTGTAAGCAAGTATGTCGCGTGTTATTTCGATCAGGTAGCTGTCAAGGTCTCCCTTGTTCCATTCCTTAAATACTTCATGCATTTCATCTGCGCTCATCTGAAGAACATCGCGCATTATCTGGTATGCCTCGCAGATCAGCTGCATATCGCCGTATTCGATTCCGTTGTGGACCATTTTTACAAAATGTCCGGCTCCATTCTCACCCACCCAGTCGCAGCATGGAGATCCGTCATCCACTTTGGCGGCAATAGCCTGGAAAATGGGCTTGACATGAGGCCAGGCTTCCTTCGATCCTCCCGGCATGATTGACGGACCGAGAAGGGCTCCTTCCTCGCCTCCCGAGACGCCCGTTCCGATATAAAGAAGACCTTTGCTCTCAACCAGTGCTGTTCTCCTGTTTGTGTCGGGGAAATGTGTGTTCCCGCCATCGATGATGATGTCTCCCTTTTCGAGAAGCGGAATGAGTGTATTGATCATATCGTCAACGGCTGACCCGGCTTTTACCATGATCATTATCTTTCTTGGCCTTGCAAGAGATTTTACAAGCTGTTCAATCGAATGTGTGCCCACGATCTTCTTTCCCTTTGCTCTTCCTGCCAGGAAATCATCGACCTTCTGGGTCGTCCTGTTATAAACTGAAACCTGGAATCCCTTGCTTTCCATATTGAGCACGAGATTTTCACCCATAACTGCCAATCCGATCAATCCGATGTCTGAAAGTTTGTTCATGATGTTTAATTATTATTTAAAAATATTAATGTCCTCAAAATTTCCTGCAATTCCATGACATTGTAAATTCACCACGGAGTTTCACTGAGCGATCACTGTAACCTTTCTCCACTTTACTCTTTACGCTTTACGCTCTCCGCTTTACGCTCTCCGCTCTCCGCTTTACGCTCTCCGCTCTCCGCTCTACGCTTTATAAAATTCCCTCACCACTTCATCCATCACCCTGCTCGTTCTTGCTGCCGACTCGCCGGTGCTTGGGGATTCCCCTTTTCCATGCAATGACTGGACTATTTTGTCAATCAGATAATACTGAACATGTTCAGGTCTTTCATTTACAATTACCTGGCGTCCGGTCGAATCAGTAAGAACGATAGGTTCAAAACTGAAAGTTGAGAATCTGATCGATCCTTCGCTACCGAAAATCTCGATCGAATCCCTGCTGCATTCCGGTGAGACCGTAAAGCTCCATGTTCCTGTCAGCACAACATCACCGGGAAACAGGAATTGAGCAGAAACAAAATCCTCGGCTTTGTAAAGCCCGCCCTGGTTCAGCGCGACAGAAGCTACTTTCTGAACAGGGCCAAAAACGAAATCGAACCAGTCGAGCTGATGTGATGCAAGGTCAAAAAAATGCCCTCCGCCGGATACGGCAGGATCGACCCTCCAGGGCAGGTTGCCCGCCAGCTCCTCTGCTGACGGATATTTAAAAAGCTGCATCTGTACAAACCTTACTTTTCCAATGCGGCCTTTTTCGATAAGGTCTTTCACCAGGAGGAAACCAGGCAATGCCCTGCGGTAATATGCAACAAAAACAGGCACATTATGCTTTTTAGCTTCCGCGTTGATCCTTACACATTCGGCGTAGTTCACCGCCATGGGCTTTTCGATATAGACCGGTTTCCCTGCGTTTATTGCCATGATGGCATATTCAGCATGACTCCCCGGGGGTGTTGCGATATAAACAGCCGAGACTTCACTGTCATCTATCAAAGCTGAAGCATCTGTATAATACTTAGGAACATTATGCCTTCGGGCATAATCGCGTGCAAGAGACTCGTTGCGCCGCATAACCGCAACCAGTCTTGAATCCTTAACCTTGTTGAATGCGGGGCCGCTCTTAACTTCCGTCACATTGCCGCACCCTATTATTCCCCAGCTTATCATAAAATCCTATTTGTTGATTCTCTCCCTTGAAGTCCAGAGTCCGAGAGCCGGATTGGAAATATAATAAATTTCCTCACCATCGGGCATCTTGTTGAATCCATCTGTCAGCTTTGACGGATCATATCTTTTCAACGTTTCATCAAGGTCATTATACCTGAAGTTCACTGACTCAATTTCTTTTCTTGTAAGATGTCGCGGGCAATAGGTTATCGAGAATCTTTCCTCGGAGCTGCCGTGAATGAGATGTGCTGCTGCGCTGAGATTTTTCTGCAGCTCCTCATTTTCCCTTAGCGATTTCAGTGTTGCCGGTGTGCCCCTGTATCCGTAAATCCTTATTAACCTGTCTATTTCGTTATCCTCACCAAATTCCTTTAGACCCGGGGCAAGAACCAGCAGTTCCCCATTGTCGGCCATTGCCATGCGAGTTCGGTATATGCTTTTGTTGCCCAGCCATGTGCTTTTGAACTCAGAAGGTTCAAGATAAACTACCACCTTCTTCAGTGGTTTTTCGAGCATTGTGAAGTTAACTTTAATGGATAGCTCTGCTGCCTTTGTGAAAACCTCTTCATCATCACCGACGAATAACCCCCTGATGACAAGATCCCCGCTTTCCTCACGCCCGATCACAGTATGCACATATACAACAGGCAGATGCCTGATGAATTTTTCAGAGGCATAATTAAGCAGGCTTCGTACCGGATTGTTCGCTTTGCCCATTATCCTCTCCATTCCGTATACCGCACCCAGAAAATGGCTCTTATTTATACCTTCGGGGCCTCCTGTACCGACGAATAGGTTCTTGTTGTAATTAGCCATGCCGATCACTTCATGAGGAACGACTTGTCCAACTGAAAGGATAAGATCGTGGCCGCCATTGTAAACAAGCTTGTTAAGCTGTGCCGGCCATGAATAATCGATAGCCCCGCCAGTGATCTGTGAAACGAATTCACCCGGCACTGTTCCGACAGTCACAACATCGTTCCTCCAGTCATGCACCCGGAAAAGTTCTTTGGGAACACCCTTGTACATCTCATCGATCTCATGGTTTGTCATTGCCGAATGTGTTCCAAGCGCCGGAAGAACGTCTTTCAGGTTTTCCTTGTAGTATTTGTACAAAAGTGTGGTAATATCCCCTGCCCGTGAATGGAACCTTGTAAAATCCGGCGGCACAACAAGCACCTTATGTTTTTTTCCCAGTTTTTCGAGTGCCAAGAACAATCCTGCCTCCAGTTCTTTCGGCCCTATCACAGTATTCTCAGACCCCTTGCTGAAATATATCATAATGTTATTTATTTCACAATAATCTATAATCTATACGCTATTCGCTTTACGCTCTATGCTTTACGCTATGCGCTTTACGCTCTACGCTCTACGCTCTACGCTCTACGCTCTACTTTACGCTCTACGCTTTACGTTCTACGCTTTACGCTCTACGCTTTACGCTTTACGCTCTACGCTCTACGCTCTACGCTACACTCCCGAGTACGCACTGAATCCTCCATCGACAGGGATAACAACTCCGGTGACAAATTGTGAGAGATCAGATGCAAGATAAATGAGTGTGCCGCACAGTTCCTCGGGAACACAGTATCGTTCCATAGGCGTGCCATTGATGATCTTTCTTCCGCGGGGCGTCATTTCACCTGTTTTTTCGTCCGTAAGGAGGAACCTGTTCTGGTTTGTCAGCAGGAACCCCGGTGCAATGGCATTAACCCTTATCCCCATTTTGGCCATATGAACTGCGAGCCATTGGGTGAAATTATTGATTGCAGCCTTGGCAGCAGAATATGCAGGAATTTTTGTCAGCGGCCTGTAGGAGTTCATCGATGAGATGTTGATGACAACCCCTGATTTTCTCTTTACCATGTCTGTCGTGAAGACCATCGAGGGCAATAATGTGCCTTTGAAATTAAGGTCGAAAACCTTGTCAAATCCTTCAAGTTGAAGACCAAAGAATGTATCCTCGGGTTTCTCGTTGCCATCCATTTTTTCAACCTTTGTCGTGGCCGCGGGAGAGTTGCCTCCTGCACCATTTACAAGTATGTCTACTGGTCCGAATTTTTCGTTGATTTCTTTCCTGGCATTTTCAAGTGAGGCTTTGTCGAGCACACTTGCCGACACGCCAATCGATTGCACTCCTGTTTCTTTTTCAATTTCACCGGCCACCTTCTCGGCAGCTTCTTTATTAAGATCAAGTATCACTGTTTTCACACCCTGCCTCGCAAGGGATTTTGCCATGGTGGAACAAATTATCCCGGCTCCCCCGGTTATCACAGCAACTTTGTCTTTAAGGTTAAGATCGTTCATTTCAGTTATTCAATATTGTTTGAGGTTAAAATCCGAAGTACGCTCTGGCATTCTTGTATGAAATGCCCTCAATCACGGGTCTCAGCAGATCATCATCGTCAGGAATCAGTCCTTTCTCGACTTCTTCACCCACAAAATTACAGACTATTCTTCTGAAATATTCATGGCGCGGGTACGACAGGAAGCTCCTGGAATCTGTTACCATTCCGACGAACCTGGGTAAAAGAGCCAGTGAAGCAAGGTCCCTGAGATGCTTTTCCATACCGTTCTTCTGATCGAGGAACCACCAGGCAGCTCCATACTGTACCTTGGCAGGATAGGACCCGTCGTTGAAGTTTCCGGCCATGGTTATCATCATCTCGTTGTCGGCAGGATTGAGATTGTACAGCAGTGTTCTGCCAAGCTGGTCGGTGCTGTCGAGGGCGCTGAGAAATTTCGACATCCTCGCCGCATCCTGGGGAACGCCTATCGAATCCCAGCCTGTATCAGGACCAAGCTGCCTGAACATTCTCAGGTTATTATTTCTCAGTGCGCCTACGTGGAACTGCTGAGTCCATCCTCTTTTGTGATTCATGCGGCATAGCTCAAGCATCACCGCAGTGCGGTACTTCTCTGTTTCCTCCTCTGTAATGCTTTCATTATTAAGAAGTTTGCCAAATATTTTTACTGCCTCGGAAGCTGTGACACCGGCGAAATAGAAACGTTCCAGTCCATGATCAGAAAGCCTTCCGCCCATTTCATGAAAATACTGATGCCGTTTGTCGAGAGCTTCAACAAGCGTGCTGAAATCCTTTATCTCAATGCCTGATGCCAGCCCGAGTTTCAGGATATATGATTTGAACTTTTCCGGATCTTCCGTCTTCAGGACATTGTCTGGCCTGAATGTTGGCAATATCTTTATTTCAAAACCTTTAAGCCTTTTATGATGTTCGAGGGAATCTGCGGGATCATCGGTCGTGCAGACTACTTCAACCTTCATCCTCTTTAGAAGGGATCTGATGCTGAAGTCGGGGTTTTGTAGCATCGCTGAAGCTTTTTCATAGATCCTGTCTGCAGTTTTTGGGGATAGCAGTTCATTGACGCCGAAATACCTTGCCAGTTCAAGATGGGTCCAGTGATAAAGAGGGTTACCCACTGTGTACGGAACTGTTTCGGCCCATCTTGCAAATTTTTCACCGTCTGATGCATCCCCGGTGCAGTATCTTTCACTTACACCGTTGGTCCTCATTGCACGCCATTTATAATGATCACCCTCCAGCCAGGCCTTAGTGATATTGTCGAATTTACTGTCATCTGCGATCATCGATGGCGAAAGATGACAATGGAAGTCAATTACGGGCTGTTTTTCCGAATATTCATGGTACAATTTCTCCGCTGTCTTGCAGGTAAGGAGAAATTTCTCATTTATAAATGGTTTCATTCCTCAGAATTGTATTAAATGAAATTTTTATTAAAATTTTTTCGTTAACGATCACGAAAATATCAATTCAGATTCGATAATTCAAGGACGCTGGTTACGGTTTTATGAACAATGTCCTTTGCATTTGTTATACACTGTAAAAATATCTGATTTTGTTTAACTTTACGGCAATATTTCGAAATTCTTCAGGCTCAATAATGTCCTCATTACAAGATCCACAAAACCAATGACCCCAAAAGATACAAAATGAGAATTGAACTACGTTACGCATCTCATCCAGGTGATTTTAAACAATATGACACCAATAGGCTAAGGAAAGAATTCCTGGTAGAAAACCTGTTTGTTCCGGAAGATATATCGCTCGTATATTCCTTATATGACAGGTTTATTGTTGGCGGTGCGATGCCGGTAAAGAGGAATCTTGTACTGGAATCGCCCGACGAGCTGAAATCTGAACAGTTCCTTCACAGGCGGGAAATGGGAATCATAAACATCGGAGGGGATGCCCTGGTTGAAGCAGGAGGGCAGTCTTTCAGTCTGGGCTTCAAGGAAGCATTGTACCTCGGTCAGGGAACCAGCAACGTGGTCTTTAATTCAGTTAATCCCGATAATCCGGCAAGGCTGTACATCAATTCAGCTCCTGCTCATCATCATTACCCTTGCAAAAAGGTGACAAGAGCCGAAGCCGAAGTGAAAATCCTCGGCAATCCGGAATCGTCGAATCATCGTGTTCTCAATAAACTGCTTGTTAACGGCATCGTTGAAACATGCCAGCTGCAGATGGGAATGACCGAACTGAAAACCGGAAGTGTCTGGAATACAATGCCTGTTCATACTCATAACCGCCGGATGGAGGCCTATATGTACTTTGAAGTGCCGGAAAGACAGGCCGTCTGCCATTTCATGGGAGATCCTGACGAAACCAGGCACATCTGGATGAAGAATGAACAGGCTGTTCTCTCACCGTCATGGAGTATCCACAGCGCTGCAGGTACTTCCGGCTATACCTTTATCTGGGGAATGGCAGGGGAGAACCTCGACTATGGTGACCAGGATGTAAGGTACCCTGATACTTTAAAATAACAACAAGATAAATGAAGGAACTTTTTGATCTCACAGGCAAAGTTGCACTGGTGACCGGCGGAACGCACGGAATAGGACTGGCAATAGGCAAACTTCTTGCAAAGGCAGGAGCTAGGGTATGTGTCAACGACCTGTCTGAAGACAAGCTGGGAGCCTGCAGGGAGAGTTTCAGAGAAGAAGGACTGGATGTTTTTACCCTCGTTTTCAACGTTACAAGTGAAGCTGATGTTGACAAAGGCATTTTCCTCCTGGAAAAATCTGTTGGTGATGTGGATATACTTGTCAATAATGCCGGGATCATAAAGCGTATTCCGATCCTGAACATGGCAATTGAGGAATACAAGCAGGTGCTGGATGTCGACCTTGTAGCTCCACTGATTGTCTCAAAACGCGTAGTCCCGGGTATGATCCGCAGGAAAGCCGGAAAGATAATCAACATGTGTTCGATGATGAGCGTTTACGGCAGGAACACAGTTTCAGCATACGCTTCCGCAAAAGGCGGCCTCATGCTTCTGACCCGCAACATGACCTGCGAGTGGGCAAAATACAACATCCAGATCAACGGAATCGGTCCGGGATACATCGCAACTGCACAAACTGCACCGATAAGGGAGGGAGGCCACCCATTCAATGAACTGGTGATGACCAGAACGCCGGCAGGCCGATGGGGCGAGCCCGAAGATGTCGCAAATGCAGCCCTTTTCCTCGCTTCAAAGGCAAGTGATTTTGTGAACGGTCACATACTTTTCGTAGACGGAGGCATCCTCGCAAATTTCGGATATGTGAAAGGGGAGAACGAACTATAACGATAAGGCTAATTGACCTCTTTAACTTACAGGCTGCCCGTCATTTCTGCTCTCATCATCCTTTGGCCTTGAATAGAGATCATCTATCGTCGGCCTGTATTCCTCAGTTTTTGAAATGATTGTGGCTGCATCATCCTCCTGGGCAATCGCATTGAAGTAAAGCATGCAGGCAAGTATTGGCAGCAGCGGCATTGTCAATGCACCTGCCAGTGAAGAAAGAATTATGAATACCGGATTCTTGTAGACATCTGTAATTGCGGCTTCACCGGGGTGAAAGATATTTTTAAGAAAACTTCCGGCAAACGGCAACATTATAATAGATGAGAGGACAATGGAAATCACTATCATGATGATCAGGAAAACTGCCACCTGTCCAAGATTGTTCCAGAAATTCCTGTGGGCGAGTGAAAAGGTGCGGGATATTGTGTGCCCTATATCGGGTCCTTCAACCATCATAACAGGCAGAATGAAAAGGTAGAGCGTAAGAAGGTACAGAGCCACGAAAAATGCTCCTATAACAAGCGCAAGAACACCAAGCACCATCCCAATGGCGCCAATAAATGCGAATAATATCATTATTACGATGAAGGGAAAATAATACCTGAATGCACTGATAAGCGATTTCAGGACATTGTGGCCTTCATCGATCGGCCTGTGAATTATATAGTGCTGGAGGACAGTGTTGAAAAACAAACTGATCAGGACTACAATGATGCCCGGAACCATGAACTCCTTCATCTTTGCAAGCATCAGTTCAGGATCGGTCATTGACTGGATCTCTTTAAGGTCGATCATCGTGGAGGCAATCTGGCTGATAAACGAGAGTACAAGCGAAATTACAAAGAGCGGAACGAAGTTCTTCCTGTAAAATTCCCACAATGAGCTCATTATGGTGTCGAGGTTGTGCCTCCTGTAAAGAGGATGATTCTTTATCTGATCCATAGGATTTTCTTAATTTCAGGCAAAATTAAAGATTAATTCATGCCTGATGCAGTTCTTCCGTTTTTTGTTTCTCAGGGTTCACTTCACTTTTCACTTTCCTCTTTTCACTTTTCTTTACTTCCCCTTTCTCCATTCCTTCAGCACATTGGTAAACATAAAAAATGAATTGGCCTTTCTCGGATTGAAGATCCCTTCGTTCACCGATCTCACATCTTCTATTGTATAAAATGCTTTTGGATTGAAATTGTTTATTACACCGAGAACCCGGTCGAGTTCATTCCTGTTGACGATCGTATAAATAAGGTGTAGTTTCTCCCTGGCCCCATGTGCTTCCACAGCCGTTGCACCGAAACCATTTCCGTTTAAGGTGGCAACCAGTTCCTGGCCTCTTTCATGGGCAAACACCCTGACCATCAGAATGCCCATTGCCAGCCTCTCCTCGATGATCATCCCGATGAAATTACCGGTTGCAAAACCACCCGCATAAGCAATGTAATTCACATAATTATCGAGGTTCTGCATTATCTTGCTGATGGCGGTAATCCAGATCAGGACTTCAAAAAAGCCAAGGATCGGAGCGATGGTTTTCTTTCCTTTCGAAACAAAGATGATCCTCATTGTGCCTATTGAAACATCGCATATCCTTGCAAGAAATATCAGTACAGGCAATAATGCATAACTGAAAAAATCAGAATCGAAAAATGATGAAGACATGTCTTATAATTTTATTGTGCAAAGATAAAAAACAAGCCGGCAGTTGATGGCTTGTCCGCCTTAAGTTGTATTTTTGTCGGAACCAAATCAAAACTTAAACAAATGAAAATGAGAAAACTGACTCTTCCGGCAATCCTTGCGCTCATGCTCGCGATTGTAATGATTTCATGCACCGGAACCAAAAGCCAGAAAGACCAGGATAAGCTGCATTCAGGCGTAGTGTATTACAGGCTGCTTCAATTCAGTGAAACGCCTTATGATATTGAAAAAGGCACCCACCCACTCACTGAGGCTGAAGCCAAAAATGTGAACAGCTACAAATTCACGTACGATGATGCAGGTAAACTTGTCTCAGTTGAATTTCAAAGGAATGGTGTTTTGCTCGATTACTCTTCCATGGGCGCTGCAAAGATTGGATATACCTATACAGGCAGCAATATTCAGACAAAGAAATGGTTCAACAGCAACGGTGAACAGATTCAAAATGGCGGAGTATGGGCTGCTGAATATTCTCTCAACAATGATGGCCAGAGGGTAAGCATGATGTATTACGACACCACCGGCAAGATGATCGATAACCGAAATGGAATTCATCATTGGGTGTGGAGCGTTCTTCCCGATGGAATGGTGAAGGAAAACCGTTACAATCTCGAAGGAAAAGAAGTTGTCATGAACCCGTTCTGCCCGTTCTATGAGCTTCGTTTCACCTACAATGAAAAGGGTTTTGTGACCAGAATGGCTAACTACATGGCAGACACTCTTTATAACTGCACAGCTGAAAATTGCGGCGATATCGGCGTGTCATATTTCAAATTCACCCCTGATGATAACGGTGATGTGCAGAATTTTGAAGTCTTCAACGTAACGGGCCAGATGTCAAATCTTTACTGGGGCTGGTCGAAGAGGGTTAATAAATACGACGAAAACGGCTATGTTACCGAAACAGCATATTTTGACCAGGATAACGAGCCAGTTGGCGGCAACCTTGTGCCTGTTACACGTTATTCTTATGATGAACACGGAGCAGTTACCGAAGTGAAAAGTTACGATAAGAACGGCAACATAATGAACAATCCTTCGAACGGTGTGGCAATCATACAGTACCGTTATGACGATTCAGGCAAAAGGACAGAAACCCTTAACTTTGACCTGAATAATGTTGCAGTTAAAAACTGATAAACATCTCATGAAAAATTATTCTTATTTATTGATTTTCATTGCTTTTGCTGTTCTTTCATCATGTTCAGGAAAAAGCGGAGCTGAAAAAGCTCCGGCTCCTGAAGCAAGTGTGGCACCTGCACCTGCACCTGAGGTTGTTGTAGGGAATGAGACTTCACTGCTGCTTAGGGATCTTAAGGAAAACGGAGATTATGTAAACAGCCAGAACTTTCCTTCACTCATCAAGGCTTCAATCGTTCATGAAAGTCTCGGAAACAATTTGCTCGTTGTTGACCTGAGGTCTCCCGAACTATTCAGGAAAGGCCATATCAGGGGAGCTGTAAACAAAAAGTTCAGCGATCTTCCGGAGTATTTTCAATCGGGAATAAAGCCGTTCGAGTACGACAAGATAATCATGGTGTGCGATAACGGCGCACTTGCAAGCTATACAACTTCGCTGCTGCGCCTTATGGGTTATGGGAATGTCTATGCAATGAGATGGGGGATGAGCGCCTGGAATAAGAGCTATGCAGATGAAGGATGGCTGAAGAATGTCTCTGGAAAATATGAGCCAAACCTGGAAAAAACGGTCAATGAAAGAGTACCCGGAACATCAATGCCCGATCTCAAAACCGGTCTGCAGACAGGTGAAGAAATTGCGCAGGCAAGATTCAAAAAGCTATTTGAGGAGGGAACAACAAATATCCTCATAAGCGCTGATGAGGTATTCTCAGATCCTTCGAAATACTATATAATAAATCTTGAAAGAAAAGATAAGTATGAAGATGGACATATTCCGGGTGCGATAAGGTACAAGCCGGAATCCACACTCGGCTTCCCGGAAGAGATGGCTTCAATTCCCTCAGGTAAAACAGTTGTGGTATATTGCGGCACAGGTCATAATTCCGGATTTGCAACAGCTTATTTCAGGCTGTTCGGTTATGATGCCAGAACTCTGAATTATGGCAATAATGGTTTCATGTACAATAAGATGGTCAGCCAGCGTGCCCAGCTTTCGTGGCTTCCTTTCACAACAGAGGATGTGAATGATTTTGAAGTGGTTAAATAATACATTTACCACCAGGGACACGAAGGTAGACACCAAGGTTCACAAAGAAGAACTAAATCAGAATTCCGGCTGTGGCATTGTTCCCGGCCGGAATTCGTGTTTCATGGTCTCGTCATCTTTTGTGTCGGAGAGAATATAGACGTTCTTTATGCCCATCTGGCTGAGCACCATCCACACGCCTGCAGAAACTGAAGGATCGTTGGAACTGAGAATGACCGGCCCTTTGTTATTGCGGATCAGCTTTATGTTTTTCTTTTGGAGAACATCCCCGGGTGACATACTTTGGGCATCCGGATTATCCCGGTACCTTCCTGAATTGTCAAGATCTATCAACAAACCATTTCCCTCAAGACCGGCCGCCTGATCAGAGGTAACAATGTTTGATCCGTCCAGGGATGCAGCTGCCTGCCTCATGGCATCAGGCCTGAATTTATTTCCCGACAACCTTAGTACAATCAGCGCCAGTGTAATCAGGACAATCCCGATTGCTATGCTGTATTTTTTAAACCTATTCATCCTATCTGCCTTTTACCGATTACCTTTTACCGATTACCCCTTACCGATTACCTTCACTCACATCCACCATCCAGCTTCTTAGCATCCAGCTGCTTTGAAGCCAGCAGCTTTACTTTCAGGCTGTCGGGCAGGCTGTTCATTTCAGTGAAAAGCCTTTTCGCCTTTGTCCTTGTCTCGAACAGGGCATTTTCCCTGGCGGAAATCCTTTCTCCCGAGAAGCTGCTGTTCATTACAACATCGAACCATGCATTCATTCCGCCTTTCATTATATACACATTACTGTGCTTTAATCCGTTAGCCAGAACAAAGGCGTACGCAGCCTGTGTGTCACCGTTTGAGAACAGGATATTGTTAACTCCTTTACCGAGGTATGCTGAAATATCTTTTTTCAGGAAATTTTCATAAGGTACATTCACTGCACCAGGTAAAGTGAATG
>JBLNAO010000021.1:0-9992 GCA_050259395.1 Chloroflexota bacterium | reverse complement strand
TAAGAGCAGATGATTTATAATCCCATTCGGTATTTCTCACCCACATAACTTCATCATATTGATGCTGGATATAGAACAGCCATATACCTATCATATGTCCGATGAGGATCACAGGCAACTGGATCAGGAGGAAAGACTTTACCCCAATCAGTACACTTATGGCAGCTGCCATCACAAGAAGTACAAGATTTGTAAAATATACATTGAGTTTGTCTTTCCTGGCCATGTTCTTGTCTGACAGCCTGTTCGTAATAAAAACAATGAAGATGGGCCCTAAGAAGAACATCACGAAAGGATTTCTGAATGCCCTGTAGACAAAACGCTGCCACCTGCCGGATTGCAGGTATTCATCAAGAGTCATTGTCCATACATCACCGATGCCGCGTTTGTCGAGGTTGGCTGATGTGGCATGATGCACCCAGTGCTGCCTGTGCCATTTGTAAAAAGGAGTGAACGCAAGGATTCCCGTGATCTTCCCGATTATATTATTTGCCTTCTGCGACTTAAAGAATGCCTTATGTCCGCAATCATGGAAGATTATAAAGATTCTGATCAGGAATCCTGCTGCTGGCACGGCAAGCAGCAATGTCACCCAATAGGGGTATTCAAGGCTGCGGTAAAGCAGATACCACATTACTAAATAGGGAATGGTTGAATTTACAAGTTGCACAATGCTTTTTCGAAGATCTGGTTTGCTGTATTTCATGGTGATTTTCTGCCATGTCCTGTCACCGGCCTTTTTTTTATCGTAGTCTGGTTCCATAAATGTTCTGATTGATTTTGAAATTTTATTGCTTAAAAAGAAGGGTCCTTTATAAATGAATAAATAACCGGATTAATTGTTCATTAAAGTTTTGAATATTTGTTGTGGATCAGGGTGCATTGTTTTCCTCCGGATATAGTTCATGAGGCGATATTTTTTCTTATTTTTGCGCCTCAAAATTAGACAGATGGATCTGAGGAGTGAAATAAAAAGAAGAAGGACATTTGCAATCATAAGTCACCCTGATGCCGGAAAGACAACACTCACGGAGAAGCTTTTGCTTTTCGGCGGAGCCATTCAGACTGCCGGCGCAGTGAAGAGCAACAAAATACGCAAAACAACCACTTCTGATTTCATGGAGATAGAAAAGCAGCGTGGCATCTCCGTCTCCACTTCAGTAATGGCATTCGATTATAACAACATACGCGTAAACATCCTCGACACGCCGGGCCACAAAGATTTTGCTGAAGACACTTATCGCACGCTCTCTGCTGTCGACAGCGTAATTCTTGTTGTTGACTCCGTTAAAGGGGTGGAGGAGCAGACACGAAAGCTCATGGAGGTATGCCGGCGGCGGAACACCCCCGTGATGATCTTTATAAACAAAATGGACCGTGAAGGTCTGCACCCGTACGACATTCTCGATGAGCTTGAGAAAGAGCTGAAGATAGCTGTCAGCCCGTTCACATGGCCGATAGGGAACGGGCGTATGTTCAAGGGTGTATATAACCTTGCCCGCAATGAAGTCCAGATTTTTGCTCCAGATAAAAGCATGGTAACTGAAACGCTCCTGAAGACAACGGATATCAGGGATCCAAAGCTTGCTGAGTTCGTAGGTGAAGACAACATAAAGAAATTATGGGAAGAGGTGGACTTCATCAATAACATGCTGGAGCCTTTCAACCTGAATCTATACCGTGAAGGTTACCTGGCTCCTGTATTCTTCGGAAGTGCCCTGAACAATTTCGGTGTCCTGGAGCTTCTCGAGACATTCCTTGAAATTGCACCATGCCCCGGTCCTGTACAGGCATCATCGCGTATTGTGGATCCGGCGGAAGAGCAGCTTACCGGCTTTGTCTTCAAGATCCATGCAAACCTCGATCCAAATCATCGCGACAGGATCGCTTTCCTGCGCATTTGCTCGGGGAAGTTCGAAAGGAATAAATTTTTCTTTCATACAAGGCTCGAGAAGAAGATCCGCTTTTCTTCCCCCGCCACCTTCATGGCAAACAACAAAAGCATTGTCGAAGAAGCTTTTCCCGGTGATGTTGTCGGATTATACGACAGCGGTAACTTCAAGATAGGAGATACAATGTCGGAAGGAGAACTCATTCATTTTAAGGGTGTTCCCAGTTTTTCACCTGAGATTCTCCGCGAAGTGGTTAACCTCGATCCGATGAAAACCAAGCAGCTCGACAAAGGAGTGCGGCAAATGACGGATGAAGGAGTCGCACAGCTCTTTTTGCAGCAACCTGGCAACAGGAAGATCATCGGAACAGTCGGTGAACTTCAATATGAGGTAATACGTTTCAGGCTCGAGCATGAATATGGAGCGAAATGCTCATTCTCGTCATTACCGTATGTGAAGGCATGCTGGATAACAACAAACAATAAAAAAGAACTTGAAGCCTTCATTACCAGGAAGCAGAATTCAATTGCCTATGACAAGGAAGACAATCCAGTTTTCTTTGCAGAGAGTGAATGGATGCTGAAGCTCGCAAGAGAGAATTTTCCCTCGATTGTCTTCCACGAGACTTCTGACTTTAAACTGAGGAAAGAAGAACTGGCCTGATTAATTTCAGGTGATTAGCCTTTATTTCCTTTCAGAAAGTTTCTCAGGACATACTGCAGTATACCTCCATTCGTATAATAGTTTATTTCGGTAACTGAATCAAGTCTTAACATTGCGAAAAATTCTGTTACTTTTCCTTCCGGGTTGGTGGCCACAATCTTTATGATTTTTCTGGGCTGAAGACCTTCAGAAATGTATAGATCCAGGACCTCATCACCTTTAAGGCCCAGAGACCCGGCAGTTACACCTTCGAGGAACTGCACCGGGAGCACACCCATCCCTACAAGATTGCTCCGGTGGATCCTTTCGAAGCTTTCGGCAATTATCGCCCTGACACCCAAAAGTGAAGCTCCTTTTGCTGCCCAGTCGCGTGAGGAACCGCTTCCATAATCCCTTCCGGCAAGAATGACTAACGGTGTATTTGTCTGCTGGTATTTTTCAGCAGCTTCAAAAACGGTCATCACCTTATTTTCAGGGAAATACCTGGTATAACCACCTTCATTATCGACAAGGAGGTTCCTGATACGTATATTGGCGAATGTTCCCCTCATCATCACCTCATGATTTCCTCGTCTCGACCCGTAAGAGTTAAAATCAGGCCTTAAGATGCCCTGTTCTTTAAGATAAAGCCCGGCAGGAGTGTTCTCTCCGATTGAACCAGCAGGAGAGATGTGATCGGTGGTAATGGAATCTCCGAGCTTAAGTAAAACCCTGGCGGACCTTATGTCGGTAACAGGCTGAGGATCTTCAGGAAGGTCCCTGAAGAAGGGAGCTTCTTTAAGATAGGTCGATTCATCATCCCATTTATAAACCTCGTTTTCAGGGGCTTCGAGCTCGTCCCATTTCTCGTCACCATTAAATATCTGGCTGTAATTCTCAACGAAATCATTGGAATCGAGCACTTCATTCATTACGGCATTCACATCCTCTTGTGAAGGCCATATGTCTTTGAGGTAAATGGGTTCCAGGTTGGGATCATAGGCAATGGGTTCCGACTCGAGATTGATATCTACCCTTCCGGTGAGGGCATAAGCAACAACAAGGGGAGGAGAGGCAAGAAAATTCATCTTGACCATTGGATGTATCCTCGCCTCGAAGTTCCTGTTCCCCGAGAGCACCGACGCCACGATCAGATTGGAGCTTTGAACTGCCTGCTGAATATGGATCGGCAAAGGACCACTGTTGCCTATGCATGTCATGCAGCCATAACCCACGACATGAAATCCGAGGGCTTCGAGATAAGGCAGCAGCTTCGCTTTTTTCAGGTATTCTGTAACGACCTGCGAACCCGGCGCAAGGCTTGTCTTAACCCAGGGTTTTGTAACGAGGCCCTTCTCCACTGCTTTTTTCGCAAGCAGACCGGCTCCGATCATAACACTGGGATTGGATGTGTTTGTACAACTGGTTATGGAAGCAATCACAACAGAGCCGTCGCTGAGGAGGTATTCCTGGCTGCCGGTCCGCACACGGGCGCTCTTAAGCCCTGCGACCTTCTGCCTCGTCTTAACCTCAATATCCACCGAATTGATGGTTTCCCGCGTAAGTTCCTGTTCCGGGACTCTTTCGGGAATATGCCCGCCTTCATCTGACCATTTTCCGACAGGCCTTTCATCGGGTGAAACATACTCCCTGTCGAATGTTTTCTTAAGGATTTCGATGAAGTTTTCCTTCACCTGTGAAAGCTCGATTTTATCCTGTGGCCTTCTTGGCCCTGCGATTGAAGGTCTGATGTCATCAAGCCTGAGCTCGATCACTTCTGAATATTTTATCTTTCGTTCATTTGCCCGCCACAGCAAATTGGTTTTCAAATACTTCTCTACAGTCCCTATAAGTTTATCAGGCCTGCCGGTTATCTTAAGGTACTCAAGTGTCTTCTGATCC
Organism: Chloroflexota bacterium; assembly: GCA_050259395.1. Classification (GTDB taxonomy): domain Bacteria; phylum Bacteroidota; class Bacteroidia; order Bacteroidales; family VadinHA17; genus LD21. The sequence continues at coordinate 5,556 of JBLNAO010000021.1, read as the reverse complement.
GGGGGAAAGTATGTGACAGTCGATCCGAACTCAGGAGACATGTTTGAGATTGTTGCCCTGTCAGGCACGGTAAGAGTGTCGAGGCCATCGCCAAACACCTCTACGAACTTTTCAACCACCGACTTTCTTCTAAGCAGTTCCGCCACGCTGAGAACCAGATCTGTCGATGTTATTCCTTCCCGGAGCCTTCCTGTCAGCTTTAATCCTATTACGTCAGGCAGTTTGAAGTACATTGGCTGACCGAGCATTACAGCCTCCGCTTCTATGCCTCCGACACCCCATCCCAGGACTCCGATGCCATTTATCATGGGGGTATGTGAATCAGTACCTACAAGCGTGTCGGGGAAGATCAAACCATCGCGTGTTGCTGCGACGGTGGCAAGGTATTCGAGATTCACCTGGTGGCAGATACCCATTCCAGGGGGCAGTACGTTGAAGTTGTTCAAAGATGCCTTCGCCCATTTCAGGAGTGAATACCGTTCGGAATTCCTGTGATATTCGAGTTCCACATTCCTGTCGTATGCATAGGTGGTTCCAAAATAATCCACCTGCACGGAATGGTCGATAATAAGGTCAACCGGAACATGAGGGTTGATGAGCTTTGGATCTTTTCCCCTTCGTCCGACTTCTGATCTGATCGAAGCAAAATCAACAACGGCCGGTACACCGGTAAAATCCTGCATCAGGACTCTCGCCGGCAAAAAAGGTATTTCCGCATTCTCATCACCTGAGCCCCATGCAAGAACTTTATTCAGATGGGTTTCATTAATGCTGCCCCCATTGAGATTACGGAGTATGTTTTCAAGAAGTATCCTTATTGAAAATGGAAAAGACTCAATGTCATAACCCTGGACGGCAAGCTCAGGAAGCGAGTAATACATATAATTCCCGGCTGGTGTGCCGATTTTTTTTTGCAGATTTTTAAGGTCTGTCATTGTGAATTGTTTAATTCAAAATATAACAATATTTACTGACATTATGTTTAAAAATGAAGCAGGAAGGAGTTATGGCCGGGCGAACAAGGACAAACGGCAATTGTTTTATACCTGTTTGAGAAAGGTTTGAGAAACTCTGTCATAAATAATATATATTATGGAAATTGAGACTAAATCACAAGGATTGGCTGATAAAAAATGTGTTCCATGCGAGGGAAACGTTCAGCCATTAGGCGAAAATGAAATTTCGCAGTTCGGGGAAGAGATATCAGGTGACTGGAGGGTCATTGAAAACAAAAAGCTTTTCCGGGAGTTTTCGTTTGTTAATTACAAACACACGATGGATTTTGTAAATAAGGTCGCCGCAATTGCAGAGGAGGAAGGACATCATCCCGTGATGCATGTTTTTTACGGGAAGGTGGAAGTGGAACTTTGGACTCATGCCATCAATGGATTGAGCGAGAATGACTTCATCCTGGCCGCGAAAATCGACAGACTATGAAATTAATAATTGGATCAGTCGGGCATAGTCTTTGAAATTGGTCAGGATTGAAGTAAATTGAAGAAATTTTATAAGATGAGAAACTGGGAAAAAGATCTTGAACCTCTCCTGGAGAAGTATGGTAAAACAAAACATCCGCTTGATTACAATAACCGGTATCAGCTTATGACAATGATCATCCTGTCGGCACAAACTACCGACAGCCTTGTCAATAAGCTGGCTCCCGCATTGTTCAAAGCTTTCCCTTCAATGTTGGAATTGAAGCTTCACGAGCCTGAGGATCTTTATCCCTACATTAAAAGTGTACGTGGTTTCAGAAAAAAGGCGAAATGGATCGTCGATATTGCCAGGACATTAGGAGATGATGCGGCTATTCCCCATAAAATGAACGAACTCACAAAGCTTCCGGGATTCGGCCGCAAATCAGCAAACGTTCTAATAAGAGAGTCGGGCGATTCAGCCGAAGGCGTCATGGTTGATCTTCATGTGGTGCGTGTTGCTCCAAGGCTTGGAGTGGCCACGAGTGAAAAGCCCGATAAGATTGAAAAGGAGCTGATGGAGGCATTGCCAAATGATAAATGGAATGACCTCGGAATGGCACTGTCGTACCATGGCCGTGAGACGTGCCGACCAAAGCCTGAATGCGGCAGATGCATCGTAAATTCCGTTTGCAACTATTATCTTACTGTTGTAAAAGGCAGGTAATTTATATGGTAGAGACATGTCATGCGCTGTTTCTACCTTTATATAATCCTTGTCTTTACCATGAAAAAATTTTGTTTATTTTTTCACTGCGGGATAATCCTGTCCCTTTTCATTCTATTTTTATCGCTCGGAATTAATAATTACTATACATGAAAAAAATTAAGATTGGAATAGTTGGTTATGGTAACCTTGGTAAAGGTGTTGAAGCTGCGATACGGCAAAATGCAGATACAGAACTGATTGCCGTGTTTTCAAGGCGTGATCCTGCCGGTGTCAGGCTTGCAACACAGAATGTTCCGGTTATAAAATATGGAAATGCATCACAGTATGAAGGTAAGATCGATGTCATGATCCTTTGTGGCGGAAGCGCAACCGACCTGGCTGTGCAAACCCCCGAGATGGCAAGGATGTTCAACACGATCGACAGTTTCGATACCCATGCAAAAATAAACGAATACTTCAGGGTTGTGAATGACTGGGCGCTGCCAACGAGGCATGTGAGTATTGTTTCCGTTGGCTGGGATCCGGGAATGTTTTCAGTGAACAGGCTTTACAGCAACTGCATTTTACCCGGTGGTAAAGATTATACATTCTGGGGACCGGGTGTAAGCCAGGGACATTCGGATGCAGTCCGCAGGATAAAAGGTGTAAAGAACGCTAAGCAATACACTCTTCCTGTTCAGAATGCGGTTGAGAAGGTGCGCAATGGTGAGAATCCTGATCTGACAACAAGGCAGAAGCATACCAGGCTTTGCTATGTGGTTGCTGAGGAAGGGGCCGATCTGAAAGCCATCGAGAAAGAAATAGTTACAATGCCGAACTACTTTTCCGATTATGACACATCAGTGAAATTTATTACCGAAAAAGAGTTTGAGAAAGATCACCAGGGCCTTCCTCACGGAGGTTTTGTGATAAGAAGCGGGACAACAGGTTTCAATAATGAGGATAATGAAATAATAGAATATTCATTGAAGCTCGATTCAAATCCGGGTTTCACATCGAGTGTTCTTGTTGCTTATGCAAGAGCTGCATACAGGCTTGCAGAGCAAAAGAATTACGGGGCTAAAACAGTGTTCGATATTGCACCGGCACTGCTCTCGCCACTTACTTCAGAAGAGCTGAGGGCAAAGTTCCTGTAGGTTATTAATTTGGTATTTTCCTGCTGACATGGGTCGATTTTGCGCTGACAGTGGATAAAATACAATTAATTTATTTATAACTTGGTGTTTATTCTTTTCAGCAAGGAATGAAACACTATTTACTTACCCTGTTTGCTCGTAAGATGCCAGTATCCGCAAACCGGGCATTCGTAAGCCCTGATATTTCTTGTCACACGGGTCTCGTTGATATGCCTTATCATGTCATTTGCTTCCTCCTGCGACTGAAATATTGTCTTTTTGCAGGGAGGTTGTATCGGTTCAATTCTTTGCCTTCCCGTGTATTTCATTATGCAAATTTATCTCTTAAATAAAAGACTTCAAAAATGATCTGCAAATATCCCGAAAGCTTTGCACGTTTCTACGACACCATCTATCACCAGCTGAGAGATTCCGTAGACAGCGGATACTTCCTGAATGAAATAAAGAATATTAAAGGCAGGGTTCTCGAAATAGGTGTGGGAACAGGCAGGCTTTTCCAGGGTGCCCTGAATAATGGGGCCGACATTTACGGCATTGACGTAAGCGAATCGATGATCGATGTGCTTTATAAGAAGCTGCCTGAAGAACAGCATTACAGGATCTCCTGTCAGAACATAATCGACTTTTCCCTCGATATGAAATTCGACCTTGTCGTAGCTCCGTTCAGGGTTCTTATGCACCTTGAGAAAAAAGAGGATCAGCTGAAAGCATTTAACAATGTGTGCAGACATCTGAACACTAATGGCAGATTTATTTTCGATGTGTTTGTTCCGGATCTGAACCAGATCATTAAGGGTCTTGATAACAAAATGGATTTTGAAGGCGAGTATGCACCCGGGAAAAAACTGAGACGGTTTGTCTCCACAGTTCCCGACCTGATCAACCAGACAATTGAAGTGAGTTTTACAATGGAATGGGAAGATAATGGCGGACTGCAACATGACTACTGGAAGCTGCCAATGAGGTTCTTCTTCAGGTTCGAGCTCGAACACCTGGTCGAGCGTTCTCAATTTGCTGAATATGATATATTTGGTGATTACTCAGGAAGCAGGCTTCAAAAAGATTCAAAGGAGTTCGTGGTAGTCTGTCGAAAAAAATAAAATCATATTACTGTGGAACGTGACCATTATCTAACCTATTCATACCTGACTTTACGGAGGGCCGTCGGGTGGATCGGGATATTACTTCCATTTACTCTTATGATCGGGAATATCCTGATTTTCCGTGAAAACGTCATTAGAGGCTCCATCAGCCTGTATTACCACTCCGGCATGCGTGACGTATTTGTCGGGGGCGTCTGTGCTATAGCTCTCTTCATGTTCTTCTACCGAGGTTATGACAGGGTCGATCGATGGAGCAGCAACCTTGTGGGATTTTTTGCGGTGTGTGTGGCATTATTCCCTACAACTGAACACGGTCCGCTCGACTGGTCAGGCAAAGTTCATTTTTTCAGTGCCTCATGTTTCTTTGTGATTCTTGCATATATTTCACTGTTCCTTTTCACGAAGGGTTATGGTCATACCAAAAAGAAGCTTGCAAGGAACAGGGTCTATGTCGCCTGCGGTATTGTAATGCTTGCCTGCCTGATTGCCATAGCAGTTTACTTCCGGCTTTACGACATGGAATATACCGGTTCTAGCTTTGTTTTCTGGATCGAGACTGTCGCACTCATTGCTTTCGGTATATCATGGCTGACAAAAGGAGGAACAATCTTGCCGGATCATAAGATAAAAGCTATAAATATCCAGGAAGGCAGATGAGTATCCGCTGAATTTGTTTATTTCATGTTAATTATCTAATTTGGTCAGAGATCATTTTACAAACCAGAAAATTATGTCATGAAACTAGATCCGGTGCATATCCTTCCTTCAAGCAACACTCCTGAAGTAATATTGAATCCAGATGGCAGGCTAAGGATCTCAGGACGGGCAATAGATGAAAGCAGGACCCGGTTCTCAGAGCAGCTTATGACATGGGTTGACTCTTACCTGCTGAGTCCTGCGGATAAAACCGAGATCGTTATAGCTCTTGAATACCTCAACAGCTTTAATGCCATATTTCTTTCATCGGTACTTAAAAAGCTGGCCCAGGTAAACCAGCAAATGAAGAAACTTTCGGTAAAATGGTACATTGAGGACGACGATGACGACCTTCTCGAAAGGGCGGAGCATATTTCGGCGGCTTTCAATATCCCTATCGACTTCATAATGACAGATCACATATCTGATCTTAAGCTGAACTGAGATCTCCCTTCCGAAATTAATCCGGGATAGAC
>JBLNAO010000020.1:0-5587 GCA_050259395.1 Chloroflexota bacterium | reverse complement strand
TCTGGAATCCCGAGACCGTGATCATAAGATATTTGTTGTCGGTCAAAGCCCCGTCGGTCTTGTAGTTTTTGTTAGTATAATAATCTATATTATAGCTTATTACATCGAAGGTTGCCTGGTTTATATTGAATGAAGGATCGGGAATGATCAGTACGAATGTCCTCGATGCGGTGGTGTCGGCAACGTAGAGTTCGGCTGCTGCAACTTTATCCTCTTCGATCTTAAGCTCAGGGACTGCCTGGTTTATGTGCGCGACGAGCTCTTCCGCCTTTTTGCTTTCAGGGGTATCAGGATATGTATCAATAAGAATCTTCAGATCATCCTTAAAAGCTTTCTCGGTGGAAGACCTTGCAACCGCATATGCATGCAGAAGCATGAATTTTGCTGTAAGGCTGTTTTCGGGATAACGGTACAAAGCATCGTTGATCCTTGCCATTGCTTCATCGAATTTCCCGGTGGTGTACAGGTTGTAAGCCTCCTCGTAAAGCTGCTCAGTGACTTTCAGGTCTGCCATTTTGTTTCGGTAATAATCGGGATCTGAAAGAATCCTGGCAAATTCGCTGTTCGGGAACTTTTCGATGAGTCGCTGCCTGTAGGCTTCGGCTTTTATCTTATTCCCGTTTTCGTTAAGCCTGTATAGATCGTAAAGTGCTTCGGGAATTGCAGGGCTTTGGGGGAATCGTGAAATGAGAGCCTCGTAGGTTTCTGTTCCTTTTATGGTGTCATTAATACTTTCGGCATATGCTTTCCCGGCATTCAGAAGAGCTCCTGCTATCTTTTCATTAGAGATTTTTAACAATGAATCGGTGAGTGGAAGATCTTTCAGGTAAAATTCAGGTTTCCTGTTGTCATTGAGGGCGGCTGCAGTGTCTGCGGCTGCTTTTCCTGTTGCCTCTTCTCCTTCAGCCCCATTCTGGACTGATGTATTCCTGGCCTTGTTCGACCTCCTCCAGTTATCCTCGAGCTTCCTGGTTCCCCAACGTCTGCGGAACTCGGTACGTCCGAATGTAAGGGCAGCCTGGTTGTAAAAATACCATTTGCCCTCCTGTTCTATATTGCCCTGGAAGCGTCGTTCGTTTTCGTAATACTGGCCAATGTTGTACCTGTCGGTATAGTCGTTTGATGTTCCTTCTGCTTCAGCTTTCGTCACTTTTGCTATTATGTCGCTAACAATCTGGTTCCTTTGCTCTGCGGGAAGAGCTGCAACCCTCTGAAGGCTGTCTTCATGTTCTATGATTACAAGTTGTGAAACTAGCTGGTTGAGGTTCTGTGATTTCGTTCTGAGAGTGTTGTATTGTGGATGCGACTGGTCGAGGAAAGATACGGCGCTGTCTAAGTACATGCCTGCTTCAATATATTCGGATCTCTTATAAAAATAATCAGACAGTGCAAGGTACGACCTGCCTTTCTGATTTGGGTTGCTGGTTCCGGCGTAGGCGGATTTCCTGTAATAACCGAGTGCTTCCGGCTCATTTCCTTCCTTCATTGACAGGTTGCCAAGGGCATAATAGATCTGATCCTGAAACTCTTTGTTCTTAGGATCCCTGAGCATCTTATTAAGTTCACGCTTCAGCTCTGCAGGATTGCCGCTGTTCACATCGAAAACACCAGCAATGTTTATCCTCGCATTGAACTCTACCTCGTAAGGCGGATTCATTGATGCCACTTTTTTGTAGTAAGCTGTTGCCTGGCTGCTGTTTCCCTGTTGTTCATAGATCTGTGCAAGGAGGTAGGTGAGCCTGTATTTATTTTTCTTCCCTGTTACAAGATCAAGAGTTTTTGCCAGCGGAGCGGAAGCTTCGGCAAATTTTTTTTGCCGGATGAGCATGTCGGCAAGAGTTGAATAATACATCGACTGCATGAATTTCGGCATGCCATCATTTATCTCGAATTCAGTCAGAAGCCTGTTTGCCTCACCGTAATCCCCTGTTTCATTTTTAATCCTTGCAAGCCATATCGAGGCTTCCTTTACAATAAGGGGATCATTGGCTTCATTGATGCAATAATTAAAGACCGATTCGGCTTCTGTAAATTCATGTTTTTGGAATCTTGCCTTCCCGATGAGGAGGTAGCTGTCGTCAACCCATTCGTTATATTCTTTCCTGTCGAGAAGCTTCCTTTCTTTTTCGGTAATGTCGCGGCGGTTCCTGACTTCCGGCTTGGCAGTGATCGATTTCAGCGATATCAGCTTCGATGCCTTCTGTATGGCAGTTTCCATATCGGAACTTGCCATACGCCCGCTTTCGGGATCGCTGAATTCGAACACATTCAGGATCTCGCCGTAATCATCGCGATGACCGTTTGATATTTTGGCAAGGCCGGCCTTGTAGCTTTCGTAACCGTTGAAATATATGTTGAACCTGGCGGTGAGGCTGTGATAAAACCGGGTAGTATCGGTATTCTTTTCTACCGAACATGTGGCAAGAACGAATGACATCCCCGCCAGAAGAAGATATTTATATGATGCTCTTTTTAAAGCCAATAAAGGACTTTTAACACTATAACTCAGTAAGCCGGTTTATAGTATTTCAAAGGTAATAAAATTGAGGGGATCTGACCTGTCAGGCAGCAATAACCTTTTTGATCTCCGGTACTTCCTTCATGATGGCTTGTTCGACTCCGGCCTTCAGGGTCTGCATGCTGTACGGGCAGCCATGACAAGCCCCGGTAAGCTTTACTTTAACTGTAAGATCATCGGTGACATCTATCAATGTTATGTCTCCACCGTCAGACTGAAGATAGGGTCTTACTCTTTCAAGAGCCTTTGTTACACGTTCCCTGATAGTTTTATTTTCCATTTTTGATCTGATATGAATATTATCTGTCTTATAATTTTATGCACCGCCTCACGCCTCACTCCTCACGCCTCACGCCTCACGCCTCACACCTCACGCCTCACGCCTCACACCTCACGACACTCACCCCTTATTCATCTTCACCTTCATTGTCGGCATCAGCTCTTTGTTTCGCAGCTCGACTTTCTGAATCACCTCTTCGGCAAGCTCCTGGAAAGCATTTCCGGTTATGGAGTCAGTGAGTGCAACAGGTTCGCCGGTATCGCTGCCTTCGCGGATGCTCTGCACCAGCGGGATCTGGCCAAGAAGCGGCACGTTCATCTTCTCTGCAAGGTTTTTTCCGCCATCCTTTCCGAAGATGTAATATTTATTCAGGGGAAGCTCTGCAGGGGTGAACCACGACATGTTCTCCACCAGTCCTATAACAGGAACGTCGATCTTGTCGCTCCTGAACATTGAGATACCCTTAACTGCATCGGCAAGAGCAACATCCTGCGGAGTGGTGACAACTATTGCCCCGGTTACAGGTACTTCCTGCACAAGTGTTAAGTGAATGTCGCTTGTCCCCGGTGGAAGGTCCACAAGGAGGAAATCAAGCTCGCCCCACTGACTCTGGGTAATAAGTTGTTTCAGGAAATTTGAGGCCATCGGACCCCTCCAGATGACTGCTTCAGCCGGATCGACAAAGAAACCTGTTGACAACACCTTAACCCCGTATTTTTGAAGAGGTATTATATAGTCCACATCCTTTTCACGCCTTACTTCAGGCTGATAATCCTCTGCTTTGAACATTTTAGGCACTGAAGGGCCGAATACATCCGCATCGATAAGACCAACGGCAAGGCCGCGACGCGCCAGAGCTATGGCGAGGTTGACTGAAATGGTTGTCTTACCGACGCCACCTTTCCCCGACGAAATGGCAATAATATTCATTACCCCCGGAAGAACGGGCCTTTCCTTTACCTGCTGCTTGCCGACAGTAACCTTGGGTTCCACTTTTATTTCTTCAATTATGGTGTCAGGGCCGAAGGTGTCTTTCAGCGTTTTTGCTATGACGCTTTTCAGTGATGAGATGAATGGATCGTTCGACTTTTCCGGTGTGATCACCAGCGAGATCCCATTATCGCCGGTTTTTATCTCACCTATCATTCCAAGCGAGACTATGTCTTTTTTCTTATCGGGATGAATTATCCTGGAGAGGGCTTCTGTTATTTTTTCTTTTGATGGCATGCCTGCTGACTTTTTACTGCTTTACAACGCCTGAATATTATTTTTATTTGAATTAAATATAAATTGTGCAATTTTAAGAATATTTCAGCAGATGACAAAATTTAGTGAAGGGATTGCCCTATCAGCCTTCGGCAGCTTTCCCCGGGTTTCATCGTTTTCGCGACCCTTCAGCCTTCGGCAGCTCTCATAGGAGGGGAGCAAATTACTGAATTTAAATAATTTAGTTTAAGGGCTGAATTCTTATAAAGATAACTCTTTCAAAGGATCCCAGAATTTCTCCTTGAAATCAATTATCTGATCGTCTTCCACCACCATTCCTTCATTTATCAGAAGCTGTGCCATGGTGCTGGAATTACCGAAATGACGTTTACCGGTGAGGAGGCCATTGCGGTTCACAACCCGGTGTGCGGGAATGAAATCGGGTCTGGTGTGACAGACATTCAGTGCCCAGCCGACCATCCTTGCTGATCTTCCCGAGCCAAGATAACGCGCTATTGCACCGTATGATGTTACCCTGCCAAATGGAATGAGCCTGGTAACTTCATAGACCTTTGAGAAGAAGTCATTATCATCGGAATCCCCGGGTATCATCACAGAATTACTTTATTCTTGTCAAGCCTGAATGCAAGATAGGTGATTTTCAAACCTGTGTTAAGGAAAATCTGTTCGTAATGCGTCCTGATCGATAGTATATCATCCGGCAGGTTTTCTGAGTAAAGATCGCCTGTAGCAAAAACTGTTTCCAGGGAATTTGAACTGACCACTTTTTTTGTGTAGTTGTGCAGCTCGGCGTTGTCTGTCTTGAGATGGATTATTCCCTTATCTTTCAATATCTCACGGTATGAATTCAGATACCAGGGAGAGGTCAGCCTTTTATTTGCATTTCTTGCCCCGGGATGGGGATCGGGAAATGTGACCCATATCTCGTCGACTTCATCAACCGCAAAGAAAGAGTTAATAAATTCGATCCTTGTCCTGAGGAATGCAGCATTTCCCAGGTTCCTTTCATTTGAGGTTTTTGCGCCGCGCCACATGCGGGCACCCTTGATGTCGATCCCTATGTAGTTCTTCCCGGGAAACCTTGATGCGAGCCCTGTGGTGTATTCGCCTCTGCCGCAGCCAAGCTCCAGAACCAGGGGGTTGTTGTTTCTGAAAAGGTCGTCTCTCCACCTTCCTTTGACGGGATGATCCTTCACGCGGATATTTCCCGCTGGAAATTTTGGATCAGTATTATCAGCAGACAGGTCCGCTTCTACTATTTCGTTTATTGACGGCTGGATGACATTGGGGAACGAGCCCAGCTCTGTCCATCTTGCAAGCTTGTTCTTACCCACAGGGATCTACTTCTTAATTTTTTCCACGCGTATGCCGAAATCATAAACGCCTTTCAGATCCTCCTCACGCATGCCGTGCTGAACGGTAAACCTGTAATTGCCTTTAACCGGGAAATAAACATTCGATTTATACGGAAGGTTTAATTCCCTTATGTCGCCGAATCCCTTACCATATCTTTTCCCTTGTTCGTCCAGCAGGAAATACTGAAGAGTGTCGCCAATAATCCT